>CAUJGI010000354.1 GCA_963169155.1 Chloroflexota bacterium | reverse complement strand
AGGCCCACCTGCCCGAATACCTGGCCTGGTACACCGAACCGTGGCCAATTGACCGTGAGGCATATTCCCACTGCCTGCGCTAGATCAAAAAAAGCCAGGCATTGCCCGGCTTTTTGCTGTTGATTTATCGGTGAGAAGTGCGACGCACTTTCTCACGTGTTTTGGTTTTACTTTACTCTGTTACAAGTGCGTCGCACTTGAGGTCATATCTCGTTTATTTCAGCTCTTTCAGTTTCTGGTTAATTAGGGAATTCATGGTGGAGGATTCATACGCCTTCATGCGGCGGACTACAACCCGTAAACTTTCAATCTGCCGCGACAACATCTCTGGATTCGGTACTGCTTTTATGCCACTCTGGTGACTGCCGTTGGTTGCGCTCATCATACGATTTGTTTTCATCTGAACCGACTTCCTTTACATCCATTACCTTTAATCTGCTAGTACTCAGGAACTATACCAAGTTTACCTGACAATTTTTGTTACACTGTATCAATTACCCCGGCAACCCTGTAAATTTAATTACAATTTAATCATTGGCCTCAGGCGGGGGCAAGGGGCGATTGGTACGGGTGGTGAGCCAGGTGAGCAGGATGAGGACGGCCGTTGCCAGCAGCAGCCACAGCCCAATTTTTACCATGCGGCTGGCCACAAAAATGGCCACCAGCCCAAAGGCGATGGCCACCGCGTAGTAACCCAGCACAATGCCGCGCACCGGCAGCCCGCGATCCAGCAGCCGAAAGTGTAAATGCCGCCGGTCCCCCTGAAACGGATGCCGCCCCTGGCGCAGTCGGGCCACAATCAGCCAGGCGACGTCCAAAATGGGTACAGCCATCACCAGCAGCGCCGTGGAGAGCTTGGCCGGGGCCAGGATGGAGAGCGTGGCCAGGTTGTAACCCAGCAGCCACGCCCCGGTTGTGCCCAGAAAAATGGTCGCCGGGGCAAAGTTAAAGCGCAAAAAGCCGATCAGCGCCCCGGCCAACGCCAGCGGAAAGAGGGTAACGGCCGTTTGCCCCGTGCTGGCCAGCAGATTGTAGCTGTGAAGGGCAAACATCAGCACGGCGATGGTGCTGACCCCGGCGGCCAGCCCGTCCAGCCCATCCAAAAAGTTGACGGCGTTGATCATGCCCAGTACCCAGAAAAGCGAGATGGTGTAGACGAGGAACGGCCGTATCACCACAATGTTGGGGTCCGTAGCGTCCAGGTAGAAAAAGAGGGAGGCAAAGCTGCTCTGCCAGAAGTCAGGGGTAGGCAGGGGGTTGGTGAAGCGCTCGATGAAGACCGTGTGGCTCATGGCAATGACGGCGGCGACAATCTGGAAGGCAAACTGCCAGCGCGGAGCGAGGTCCAGCCGGTCATCCAGCAGCGCCCCGATAAAAATGACGATGCTGCCCAAAATGACGCCGCGCAGCCGCAGCGCGTTGTCGGCTTCCGGGGGGAGCAGCACGTAAATAAGAACAATGCCAGCCAGGTAGCCCAGGATGATGGGCACACCGCCCAGCTTAGGCACCATGCCGGCGTGCTGACGGCGTCCCCCCGGCGTGGCCACAATCCCCCAGCGAAACGCCAGTTGGCGGACGGGTGGTGTGAAGAGAACGGCCGTGCCCAACGCCACCCCAAAAACCAACAAATAGATCAATGCTCACTCATCCCTGGACCAAACCTATCCAACAAAATTCACCCGCTCACCTGGGCACCCCTTCATCCGGTGCCAAACTGCCGATCCCCCGCATCCCCCAATCCCGGCACAATAAAGCCGATGTTGTTTAGATGGGAATCAATCTGGGCAATGTGAATGGGTACGTCCGGGTGGGCGTTTTGCAGGGCGGCGATGCCCTCGGGCGCAGCCTGCAAGCCGACAATCTTGATGCGCTGGGCGCCGCAGTTCTGCAAATTATCAATGGTGGCGATGGCCGAGCCGCCGGTCGCCAGCATGGGGTCCAGCACCAGGCAGACCTGCACGGTGGGGAAGGTGGGCAGCTTGTTGTAGTAGGAAACCGGCTGCAGCGTTTCCTCGTCGCGGTAAAGGCCGATGTGCCACACTTCGGCGCTGGGCATCATTTCCCAGATGCCATCCACCATGCCCAAGCCAGCGCGCAAAATGGGAATCAGCCCAATTTTCTCGCTGAGGTCCTGGCCAACGGCCGTTCCCATCGGCGTTTCGACGGCAATTTCGGTGGTGGTTAAATCGGCGGTGGCTTCATAACAAAGCAGCATGGCCACTTCGCGGATCAGTTCCCGAAACTTTTTGGGCTTGGTGTCCACGCTGCGCATCAGCGACAGCTTGTGTTTCACCAGCGGATGTTTTGACTCAAAAACCATTCCTCTCCTCCTACTGTGAATAGCGGCGGGTGGCTGGTGGTTCGTGGTTTGCACTGGCTACCCGCCACCAGCTACCAACCGCTACCCACCAGCAACAATTTTATTTCATCCTGAGTTATCGTATAATCCCACGCATATAGTTTGTTGGCAACAGAAAAATTATGAATGACAAGGCATCGAGCAATCGACATATCTCACCAGCCAAGAAGCGGGAAGACGGCCGTTTAGATGGTCTGATGCGGCCGCAGCAGCTGGCGGAATTTACCGGCCAGGAGCGCCTTAAGGCCAACCTCGCCATCCTCATTGAGGCGGCCAAAGGGCGGCAGGAACCGCTGGACCATATTTTGTTTCATGGCCCACCTGGCCTGGGGAAGACAACCCTGGCCCATGTCGTTGCCAACGAGATGAACGTCAACATTCGCATCACCGCCGGGCCAGCGATTGAGCGGGCGGGCGACCTGGCGGCCATCCTCACCAACATGCGTGCCGGGGACATCCTGTTCATCGACGAAGTGCACCGACTGGGTCGCGCCGTGGAAGAGATTTTGTACCCGGCGATGGAAGATTTTGTGCTGGACATCGTGGTGGGCAAGGGGCCGGGAGCCAAAAACGTGCGCCTGAAGCTGCCCAAGTTCACCATCATTGGGGCGACGACCCGGCTGGCGCTGCTAACCGCACCGCTGCGGGCGCGGTTTGGCGCACTGTATCGCATGGATTTTTACGAGCAGGACGCCATTGAGACGATTGTGATGCGGGGCGCGAGCATTTTACAGGTGCCCATCGAGCCGACGGGGGCGACGGAAATTGCCCGCCGGTCACGCGGTACGCCCCGAGTGGCGCTGCGCCTGCTGCGCCGGGTGCGTGACTTTGTCGAGGTGCGGGCACAGGGGGAGATTACGGGGGAAACGGCCGTTGCCGCCCTCAACCTCCTGGAAATTGATCAACTGGGTCTGGACGATCTGGACCGCCGGGTGCTGCGGGCCATCATCGAGAAGTTTGGTGGGGGGCCAGTGGGGCTAGATACCATCGGCGCGTCCATCAGTGAAGAGTCGGACACAATTATGGATGTGGTGGAACCTTACCTGCTCCAGCTGGGCTTTTTGGAGCGTACCGCGCGCGGGCGCATGGCGACGCCGCATGCCTATCGTCACCTCAATTTGCCACTGCCGCAGCACGTTTTGGTGGGTAAGCCGAACCAACCCAGCCTGTTTAACGCCTCCGGCAGCGATGCCGAAGGTGACGAGGTGGAGGAGTAAGGAAACGTTGGTGGAATTCGGCCGTTTACTGCTTATCATTGGGGGGACGATTGCCCTGGCAGGCATTCTGGTGCTCATCGCCGCCAAATATTTTCCCTGGCTGGGCAACCTGCCTGGCGACTTTGAGATTGAAGGGGAAACTTACCGCATCTATTTTCCTCTGGCAACGATGATTTTGGTGAGTGTGTTGGGCACGATTTTGCTCAACATCGTGATTCGCATTTTCCGGCGATAATGGACCACTCCTGGTTTGACCATTGTTATCCCCTGTTCTATAATTTTTTACTAGCCTTTTTTTGAGTAATTTTTCATGCAACCAACAATTTGTGTAGACAAAGCCACACCCAGCCGTTTTAGCCGAGTGATTGAACTGTCGGGGGCATTATCACCCCGGTTCCGTTTGCACGGTTGCAACCTCTGTTTTTGAGAGGGGGATGCATTGATCGACTCTAATCCTGAGGCGCCTGACCCTTCTCACCCATCTTTCTCCGGTGTGTCTGAGCAATTCATTTGTTGGCAGCCTACCCCAGCGGTGGGCTTATTGTGTATTGGGTATTGATCCAATAAAGAAGCTAATGTTATTAACGATTTTTACGATTGTGGCTGTTGTAGCCCTTATGATTTTTTTCAATGCCTTGTACGTAGCGGCCGAATTTGCCACGGTTTCGGCCCGGCGTACCCGCATTAGCCAGATGGCTGGCCAGGGCAACCGCATGGCGCAGCTGCTGCTGCCCATCATGCAAGACAGCCACAAGCTGGATAGATACGTGGCTACCTGCCAGATTGGTATCACCATTTCCTCGCTGGTGGTGGGTGCTTACGGGCAAAGCGTCATTGCCCAGCTGCTGGTCTCGCCTTTCGCCAGGCTGCTCACCTCGCTGGAACCGGCCCTGGCATCTGTGGGCATTGAGTCCACCGCCGGCTGGGCAGAACCGGCGGCCACCTCGATTGCTGTTACGCTGGTTTTGGTGGCCATTACCATCTTGCAGGTGATTATGGGGGAACTTTTCCCCAAGTCGGTGGCCATTCAATATCCAGAGTCAGTGGCATTAGCCGTGACCGTGCCGATGCGCATAACGCAGTTTATCATCACCTACACGGGTTTGATTGCCTTGTTTAACGGCAGTGGGAATTTGATTTTGCGGTTGATGGGACGGCGGCTAAAAGAGAAAAATGGCCACGCTCACTCCGCTGAGGAAATTGAACTGCTTGTTACCGAAAGCCATGAACAAGACCTGCTGAGTGATGAAGAGCGGCGCCTGCTGCGCAACACCTTTCGGCTGCGCGACCTTACCGCCAAGCAGGTGATGCTGCACCGTACCCGGCTTACGGCCGCTCCGCTAAACAGCCACGTGGCCGATCTGATGCAAATCGCATTAGATGCCGGACTATCGCGCATTCCTCTTTACAAGGAGTCGATTGACGACATCGTCGGGTTTGTGCATATCAAGGATTTGTTCCGGTTATACAACCAGCAGAGTGAAGATGTTGCCTCAATTTTGCGCGAGGTGGTTTTTGTGCCTGAGACGATTCCAGTGTCGGACCTGTGGAAGCGGCTCAACAGCCGCCATAAATATCTGGCCATTGTGTTTGATGAGTATGGCGGTACCGTGGGTTTGATCACCTTTGAAGATTTGATTGAGGAGATTTTTGGCGAGTTGCAGGACGAGTTCGACAACGAAACGGCTCTCATTGCCAAGGACAAAGACGGCCGTATTTATCTGCGTGCCGATTTGCTGGTGGCCGATGTGAACGAGTACCTGGAGCTGGAGCTGCCGGAAGAGAATGCCGATACCTTGGGTGGGCTGGTGTTTAGCGAACTCGGCCGTCCGCCGAGAGTGGGGGATGCCGTTGTGTTTGGCAACATCACCATTCGTGTCGAGGCGATGTCTGATCCGGGTGTTTCGGAGGTTTCGCTGAAGCTGCCGCCCACCGAAAGTGATGATGACCCGTTTATCGAGTGGGAGGTGGCTGATCATGACTAAGTTCCTCCTGCTGGCGATTTCTCTGCCGGGTTTGGGTGTGCTGGCAACGGCCGCTGCCCAGGAAGCATCTCATTCGTCATTCAGTACCCTGCTGGTGGCCCTTGTGGTCATCATTTTGCTGGTGCTCATCAACGGCCTCTTTGTGATGGCCGAGTTTTCCATCATTGGCGTGCGGCCCACGCAGCTGGAGCAAATGGTCGAGGAAGGCGTAAGCCGCGCCGCGCCCGTGCTGGCAACGATTGAATCGCGCCAGAAGCAAGACCAATACATTGCGACGGCTCAATTGGGCATTACGGTTGCCTCGATTGGTCTGGCCATGTACGGCGAACCACAGATTGCCCACTTTATAGAACCTTATCTGGAGCGGCTCTGGTTTGAACCCTCCATCGATCTGGTTGAGACCATGGGTTATCTGATTGCGCTGGGTCTGCTCACCTATTTGCACGTGGTGGTGGGGGAAATGGTGCCAAAATCGCTGGCGCTAGCGGATGCGCCGCGTATGGTGCTGCTCTTAACAACTCCCATGACGGTGGCGCGCTGGATTTTGAGCTACCCGGTGAAAATCCTCAACCGCATAGGTGTTTCTATGCTTAGGCTGTTCCGCATTCCGCCAGCTGAAGGGCACGAGCGGGTGCTTTCCGCCGAGGAGTTGGAGCTTATCGTGACGGAAAGCACGGAAGGCGGCATGCTGAACGTAGAAGAGCAGGAAATGATCCTGAATATCTTCGATTTTAGCGACCGAACCGTGTCTCAGGTGATGACGCCGCGTACCAAGGTTGAGGCAATTTCGTTGAATGTTTCCCGCGAAGAAATCTTGAAAATCGTCTCGGAAAGCCGCCACAGCCGCTTCCCAGTTTATGATGGCGATCGGGATCACATCGTGGGTATTTTGCATCTGAAGGATTTGATCAAACAGACGCTGCGCAGCGAAGGCCGGTTTGATTTGCGGTTGATTTTGCGCTCCGCGCCAGCGGTGCCGGAAGATTTGCCGGTGGAAACGCTGCTGGCCGCCTTTAAGCGGCAGAAGCTGCACATGGCCATCGTGCTGGATGAGTTTGGCGGCATGGATGGCATTGTGACGCTGGAAGATCTGGTGGAAGAGGTGGTGGGTGAAGTTCGGGATGAGTTTGATCTGGAAAAAGAGCCTTTTGTGGAGCTGGGGCCTGGCCTGATTGAGGCGGAGGGTGAGTACCTGGTCGATGATTTTGACGACGGCTTTTGGGGCAATGAAGAAGATTTGCCGGACGTGGAGACGGTGGGTGGGCTGGTGATTTCTAAGTTGGGTCGGCCTCCGGTTGTTGGGGATGAAGTTGTTTATAATGATAAAATACATATTCGGGTTTTAGCGGTTGAGGGGCGGGCTGTGTCGCGGGTTTTGGTGGAGTTTCCTCACCTAAATCGGCGGACGGATGAGGACACGGCCGTTTCCCCTCCAGACAACACGAAATAAAAAAAGGAGAAATCTGTGGAAATTGTTCAAACGATTCATGGGGAGTTCCGCTGGTTGGTGGCCATTGTGGCCATCGTGGTGATTGTGAAGTTTGCTCTAGGGCTGATTCAAAAATCAGAGTATAAGTCAGCGGATCGCGGCCTGATGGCAGCGTTGGTTGGTCTCATTGACGTCAACTTTTTGCTGGGCTTGATATTGCTCTTTAACCGTGGTTTCGACAGGCAGGCGCTGGAACATGCCGGAACGATGTTTGTCGCCGTGCTGTTGGCCCACAGCAACGCCGCCTGGCGCAAATCCACCGACAGCGCCAAGAAGTTTCGCAACAATCTGATTCTGGTCGTTGTGGTGCTGGCGCTGGTGTTTGTCGGCGTTCAGGCAATTCGGGGCGGTTTCTTCTAGAAAAGTAAGGCGTGAAACGTGATGAGCCCATTCTCACGTTTCACGTTTCAGACAAATTCCTCAAAGTCCCCGAGACTGTCTGTTCTCCCCTTTTCCTACAATTCGTAAATGTCGCTGAATTTTTGGGTGACGTAGCGCATAAATGGTTGGTGCGTAAGCGGGGCACCCGTTATGCGCTGCACCAATTCGGACGGGGTGAATTTACGGCCGTGTTGGTGAATGTTTTCGCGCAGCCAGGTCACCAGCGCGCCCGTTTTACCCTGGGCCATTTCTTCGGCGATGGTGGGGTGTTGGGTAACGGCCGTTTCATAAAACTGCGCCGCATACAAATTGCCCAGCGCATAGGTGGGGAAGTAACCAAAACCGGGCCGCGTCCAGTGAATATCTTGCAAACAGCCTTCGCTATCGGTGGGGGGCACCACGCCGAGCAGCTCTTTCATCTTGTCGTTCCAGGCGGTGGGCAGGTCGGCTGCGGCCAAATCGCCGTTCAGCATCGCCTGCTCCAGCTCAAAGCGCAAAATGATGTGGAAGTTGTAGGTCAGCTCGTCGGCTTCCACGCGGATGTACGAAGGCTGCACCTTGGTGATGGCCCGATAAAACGCCTGTTCGTCGTGGCGGGCCAGCTGGTCGGGGAAAATCTCTTGCAGCTTCGGGTAATGCGCCTGCCAGAAGCCCAGGCTGCGCCCCACGATATTTTCCACCATGCGCGATTGGGATTCATGGATGCCGCTGGAGGTGCCACGCGCCAGGGGCGTGCGGGCCAGGTCGGGATGGGTGCCCTGTTCGTACATGGCATGGCCCGATTCATGCAGCGTGCCAAACAGGGACGGGTTCAGGAAGTCGGGATACCAGCGGGTGGTGATGCGGGCGTCATCGCGGCTGAAGCTGGTGGCAAAGGGATGCACCACCGTGCCCAGGTGCCCCCGGCTGAAGTCGTAGCCGGCGGCGTCGGCGATGTAGTGGGCAAACGCTTTTTGTTTGTCGATGGAGAAGGGTTGGTGCACCAGGTTGTCATTTACGGGCGCGCCCCGTTCGGCAATCGCCTGGCGCAGCGGAATCAATTCTGCTTTAACCGCGTTGAAGATGGCCCGGACTTCGGCCGTTTTCATGCCATGTTCAAATTTGTCCAGCAGCGGATCGTATTTTTCGTCCTCATAGCCGTACAGCTCGGCCATTTCCTGCACCAGCTGGATCACTTCTTCCAGATGCGGCCGGAAGTGGGCAAAGTTGTTGCTTTCGCGGGCTTCCACCCAGGCGGGGTGGGCCTTGCCGCTCACTTCGCTGACACGGCGGACAAATTCTGGCGGCAGCTGGCGCGATTCGGCATAGCTGCGGCGCAGGTAGCGGATGAGGCTGGCCTCGTTGCTGTCGTAGGGGGTATCGGCGATTTCGGCAGCGGCCGTTTCAATCAGTTCACCCATCACATCGGCCGTAAACAGCTCGTGGCTGATACGGCGCAGGGTGGTCATTTGCTGGATACGCGCCTGGTTGCCCGCCTTGGGCATGTTGGTTTCCTTGTCCCAGCTTAGCACCCCCATCGCCTTTTCAATGTCGTGGATTTCGTACACTTTTTCAAGCAGTTGTTGGAATTTTGTGCTCATCATACCGTCCTTTTGTGGGAATATGTAGAGACGAGAGTTTAACGAAAAACGGCCGTTGTTTCAAAGATACAATCGAGTAATAAAAATCTGAACAAAACCTCACCTGTACGGTAATTTTTGTGCAAAACATTGACAAAAGCTAAATATTTCCCTATACTTCGCCTGTAATTAGGAACCTACCTATACCTGCACGCGATAAGATCGAGTGGTGCAGGTTTTGTTTGTTGGCCAATTGCTTGATACACTGCACCCAATTGTGTTTTTCTTCGAATGACCTGGTGCAGTTTAGTCAAGAATACCTGGAAGATCTTTGAGGTAGAGCAGAAACTCATGGCGTCACTCAGTGAATCCCCCACCTACAACCTGAAAGTGGTTATTAACGAAACGGGCATCAAGCCAGATACGCTGCGCGCGTGGGAGCGACGTTATGGGCTGCCGACCCCAAACCGCACCGGCGGCGGGCATCGGCTGTACTCTGACAAAGACATCGCCATCATCAAGTGGCTGATGGCCCGGCAGGACGAAGGGCTCAGCATTAGCCGCGCGGTGAAGCTGTGGCAAAGCCTGGAAGCCGAGGGCGAATCCCCTTTGCTGGCACCAGAGTATCAGGAAATGTCGTCGCTGGTGGTGGAAACGGCCGTTCCCCACTCTAATCAGATTGATGACATTCGCGCCGCCTGGATTAATGCCTGCCTGCGTTTCGATGAAGCCTCCGCCGAACGTATTTTGACCCAGGCGTTTGCCCTCTACCAGCCCGAAACCGTATTGACCAAGCTGCTCCAGCGCGCCTTGTCGGAAATTGGCGACTTGTGGTTTCATGATAAGGTGACGGTACAGCAGGAGCATTTTGCCTCAGCGCTGGCCATGCGCCGCCTGAACACGCTGCTGGCCGCTTCCCCGGCCCCCACACGCTCCGGGCGGGTGCTTATTGGCTGTCCGCCACATGAAGACCACACCTTTGCCCCCCTGACGCTCACCATCATGCTGCGCTATCGCGGCTGGGATCTGATTTATCTGGGGGCCAACGTGCCCCTTGGCCGCTTTGTGGCCACGGTAGAATCAATCAAACCAAACCTGATCATTTTGACCGCTCAGCAGCTGTACACGGCGGCCAAGCTGTTTGAGGTAGCCCAAAGTGTAGCCTTGGAAAAAAACGTGATGCTGGCTTTTGGCGGCCGTATTTTTAATACCGTGCCCCGCCTGCGCCAGCGCATCCCCGGCTACTTCCTGGGTGAGACGATGGAGGAGGCTACCCAGACGGTGGATCGTCTGCTCTCGTTTGGCATGATGCCACCTACCATCAAGCGGGTGCCGGAGTTTTATTTGAAGGCGGTGGAAATCTTCCGGGACAAACAGGCCTTAATTGAAGGTCACGCCTGGAGTTTGCTGAAAGCCGACGGCATGTCTTACGAACATTACACCAATGCCAATCTGCATCTCTCGCGCGACATCTACGCGGCGCTGACCTTTGGCGACATTGAGTTTTTGAGCGCTGAAATTGCCTGGGCCGAGAAGCTGCTGCTGAATTACAGTATGCCCGTAGAAGTGATGCGCCAATATTTGCTGGCTTACCATATGGCCGCTCAAGAACATTTGCATGGTCCGGCCGAGCTGGTGGTGGATTGGCTGTCTGAAGTCGCCAAAAATCCGGCACTGGCCGAAACTTTCTAGGGTTGTGGAAACGGCCGTTTGGTGGATTCGTCGTGATTTGCGCCTGGCCGACAACCAGGCGCTGACGGCAGCGCATCACGCTGCTCAGCAAGTAATCCCTCTTTTTATTGTCGATCCCCATTTTGAAAGTTCGGCTTATGTGGGTGATAAACGCCGCGCCTTTTTGTGGGCTGGTTTGCGCCAGCTAGACGCCGACCTGCGCCAGCGTGGCAGTCGATTGATTGTGCGCTACGGCCGTCCCCAAGACGTCCTCGCTGCGGTGGTGGCCGAAAGTGACGCCCAGGCCATCTTTGCCGAAGAAGATTTCACCCGCTACGC
>CAUJGI010000353.1 GCA_963169155.1 Chloroflexota bacterium | reverse complement strand
GATCACCTGGTGTACCGCATTATTGATGAGATTGTGAACAACTATACGGCCGTGATGGAACAGCTAGAAGCCCACATCGTGCAGCTCGAAGGCCAGATATTCACCCACCCTTCGGCCCACCTGCTGGAAAGCCTGGCCCACTACAAACGCCTGGTGCTGCACATCCGGCGCACCCTGGTGCCCCAGCGCGAGGTGGTGAACAAGCTGGCGCGGGACATCTTCCTGGTGATCGGCGAGAAGGACCAGGTCTACTTTCGCGATGTCTACGACCACATGGTGCGGCTGTACAACCAGAGCGACAGCGTGCGCGACCTGCTGACCGGTACGATGGAGCTGAACCTCTCTGTCATGAACAACCGCATGAATGACGTGATGAAAACACTCACCATCATCACCACCCTCTTTATGCCGCTCACCTTCATTACCGGCTTTTTTGGCATGAATTTTTTCCAGGCGGTACTCCCCCTGCGGGTGTGGACAAGCGGCGGCACGCTGGCGTTCACCCTGGCCGGTATGATTCTGCTGCCCCTGGGCATGTTTTACTGGATGCGTAAGCGCGCCTGGATGTGAACGAGGGCAATACTTGCCCCAATTTCGCGCCAATTCGCGAAATTCGCGGCTAAAAAAACCGCCTGGGCCACTCGTGCGGGTAAAAAGATGAGCTTCGTAACTGGCAACGAACGGCCGTTTTCCCCTATACTGTGTGCCAGAGCCATTGGAATTTAATTGAGGGAAGAATCATCATCTTTGCCTCACCACACCCCGACGATCCCTCTTTAGCATAAGGAGGCGACATGTCTAAACTTCACGAATTGCACCAGCTGGGCCAATCAACCTGGCTCAATTACATGCGGCACAACTACATCACCTCGGGTGAACTGCGCCAGGCGATTGCCGATGGCGTGCAGGGGGTGACGGCCAATGCGGCCGTTTTCACCCAAACCATCACCCAACACGACGACTACGACGCCGCCATCAGCCAGCAAATGGCGGAAGGCACGCCCTACCGCACCATCCACGAGCGGCTGATGACCGACGACGCCCGCCGCGTTGCCGACCTGCTGCACACGGTGTACCAGGAAAGCGACAGCTGGGATGGCTACGTCAGCCTGGAGATGGACCCCGGCCTGGCGCAAGACGCCAAACAAATGGTGGCCACCGCCAAACATCTGCTGCACGGCATGGACCGGGCCAACACGATGGTGGAAATCCCGGCCACGCTGCCCGGCTGCGACGCCATCCAGACGCTCATCGCCGACTGCGAATCGCTGAACATCACCCACATCTTCACCGTCACCGACTTTGAGCGGGCGGCCCAGGCGTACATTGCCGGGCTGGAGCGCCTGCTGGCCACCCAAAGCACGTGGCGCATTTTGCCAACGGCCGTTGCCTCGTTCTCTATCGGGGCGATTGATGCCGCGGTAGACCCCGTGCTGCGCCAAAACGACAGGCCGGATCTGTGTGGGCAAACGGCCGTTGCCCTGGCCAAACTGCTCTACCAACGCTACCGGCAAATCTTCAGCGGGCCGCGCTGGGACCAGCTGGCGCGTTACCATGCCCGACCCCTGCGCCCCAAGTGGACCCGCACCACCCCGGCCGATCCGGCCCTGCCGCGCACCCACTACGCCAACGCCCTCATCGGCCCGGAAACGATCATGACCTTCTCGCCCGAAACGCTGGCAGCGTTTGCCACAAGCGGCCAGCCTGCCCTCACCCTCACCGATGACGGCGGCGGGGCGGAAGCTCACCTGGAAGCGGTGGCCAGAACAGGCGTGGACCTGGACGAGATCGTACACACTCTCCAGGCACAATACCTGGCCGCTGGCGAAGCGCAGTACCAGGCGCTCATCGAAGCCGTCATGCAGCGCTCAGTTGCCCTGGGCATTGCCGCTTGAGACCGTATTGGCAACCCAACGTACAGCGGTGGTGATCATTTTCTTTTTGCTCGTCTTTGTTGTCTCACTGCCGTTTTGGCTGTTGGGGGCAGGTAACCCTGTGCAACTGCTGCCGGGGCTTCCCCTGAGTGCGTTGGGCGCTTTTGCGCCCGCGCTGGCAGCCCTCTTCCTGACGGTCCAATCGGACAGGCTCCCTGGCGCGTGGCAGCTGCTGCGGCGGTCATTTGATTACCCACGCCTGAAAAGCAAAAGCTGGCTCCTGGCCATGCTGATCATCAGTCCGGCCCTGGCGGTTTTGGCTTATGTCGTCATTGAGGCGCTTGGCCAACCGCTGCCCGACCCTGCCCCCCTAACATTTGCGGTGCTGCCCCTGGCGGTTTTTTTCTTCATTGGCGCGCTTGGCGAGGAAATTGGCTGGTCGGGTTATGCCACCGAACCACTGCAAAAGCGCTGGGGCACGCTGACGGCTGGGGTAATCTTGGGCACCATCTGGGCCATCTGGCACTTTGTGCCTCTGGCGCAGGCGCATCGCTCGGTGGAGTGGATTGCCTGGTGGTCGCTCAACACCATCGCCTTCAGGATGATCATGACCTGGCTTTATGTTCGGGGCGGTAAGAGTGTGTTTGGTGCGGCCGTTTTCCACACCATGATCAATCTGTCCTGGCAGCTCTTTCCCGACAATGGCTCGTTTTATGATCCACGCATCTTTGGCTTGCTCACCATCGGTCTGGCCATCCTCATTTTTGCCACAGATCATTTTCGGGTAACTAACTTACCTGCAAACGGCCGCTAACCTGTAGATAGATTGGGCCAATCTTGTTAGTCTTTAAAAAATTAGTTGGGGAAGGTGTCATTTCGAGGTCCTCCGAGAAATCTTTCTACTTGGCAAAACGAAAGATTCCTCACTCCGAAGACTCCGTTCGGAATGACAAGTTTGTTACC
>CAUJGI010000352.1 GCA_963169155.1 Chloroflexota bacterium | reverse complement strand
GCTTGCCCCAATTTGCCCGCCAGTCGTTCACCGACTGGTTCAAAAACCACACACCTTTTATAGGGGCGCAGCGCGCTGCGCCCCTACAAAAGGCGGTGTTGTTTAACGACACGTTTTCTACCTACAACTACCCCCACATCGCTATCGCCGCTACGGAACTGCTGGAGCTGGCTGGATTTGCGGTCTTTTTGCCGGGGGTGACGGATTGCGGACGGCCGTCTTTCTCCAAAGGCCTGGTCGATAAAGCGCGCACTATTGCCAAAACCGTGCTGGATCACCTCGCGCCGCTGGCCGAACAGGGGCTGCCCATCATCTTCCTGGAACCCAGCGACCTCTCCGCTATCACCGACGACTACGACTCGCTGCTGCCCAATGACCCCCGCGTGGCGCTGGTGGCCGCCCACTGCCGCAGCTTCGAGGAGTTTGTGGCCGAACTGGCGGACAAAGGGGAGTTAAAACTGAACTTCACCGACGAAAAACGCCATTTGATCCTCCACGGCCACTGCCACCAAAAGGCGCTCATCGGCACCAAACCGGCCCATCGCGCCCTGACTCTGCCGCCCAACTACACGCTGGAAGAGGTAGACAGCAGCTGCTGCGGCATGGCCGGTTCCTTCGGCTACGAGGCGGAACATGTCGACATCTCGCTCAAAATGGCGGAGCGCCGCCTGCTGCCCGCCATGCGCGCCGCCGCCCCGGAAACGATCCTGGTGGCCCCCGGCGTCAGCTGCCGCCAACAAATCAAACACGGCGCTAACCGCCAGGTGCTTCATCCGGCGGAGGTTTTGCGGGCCGCCCTCAAGTAGCCGCGGATTCTTTCCGCGCTTTTTGCTTCGCGGTAAGAAACCGCGGCTACACAACAAAAAAGCGAGCCTGAAATTCAGACTCGCTTGGTATTTACTGTATGTGGGTTAATAAGATAGTGGCTAACTAGAAACGGCCGTAACCATTTTCACTAGTTGTGTCGGCTCTGCTTTTCTCTGCAAGTAGCCCTAATTGGTGCAGTTTCCAGCCAGCCAGTGAGTTTCTGTAACGTATTCCAAAACGATAAAAACCTCCTTCTGACTTAATGAAACTTTTTTGTAAATCCCGTCTGCGAAATGGCCATTCGTAACGTGCTGCCAGCTTACACTTTTTACGCAGCCTAAGTCAAGATGACCAACGTGCCATTCCGGTGACATCTTATGGATGTCTCATCTATTCTTCACAATTGGGGAAAGCGGGTTTTTTAGCGGGCCGTCTGGTTGTTTAGTCGTTTTCTGCGGCGGCAAAGCTGCCGAGCGGCATGATGGTGGCTTCGTTGGTCTCCACAACTTCGGCGGCCAGGGAGCCGTGGGACAGTTCACGCAGGGCCTCTTGAAAGCCGGGGAAACGGGCCACCGTAAACTGCATCGTCATGGTGATGTCGGCGGCAAACTGTTCATCGAGGATACGGCCGTTCCATTCCCCCACCAGCAGCCGCACCTGTTCCAGCAAACTGTAGGGCAGCGCCAGCATGGTGGTGTGGGTGGGTACCTTTTCGGCGCGGGGCAGAATGTCCAGCACGGCTTTGGCGGCGTCGCCGTAGGCGCGCACCAGGCCGCCGGTGCCCAGCTTCGTGCCGCCGTAGTAGCGCGTCACCACCACCGCGATGTCGCCCAGGCCGCTGCCTTGCAGCACGGCCAAAATCGGCCGTCCCGCCGTGCCGGACGGCTCGCCGTCGTCGTTGCAGTGGGCGGTGACGCTGTTGCCAAAACCCACCAGGAAGGCAGGCACGTTGTGCGTGGCGTCGCTACATTCAGCCTTGATGCGGGCAATAAATGCTTTGGCTTCTTCGACGGTGAACGCGGGAACGGCCGTGGCCACAAACCGCGAATTCTTTACCTCAATTTCTGCCCGCGCCTCTGCTGCCGGGATGGGATACCGTTTAGCCATTTTCAGATTAACTTTGTGGCGTTGCCAATTTTACCCAGGGTTGATTTACTGCATTTACCAGTCGCTGATCGGCCGTCCAGAAGTCGCAGTTCAACTTCTCTGCTAATGCCAGGTAAAAACTATCATAGGCAGCTGCCCGGTTGAGCTGAATTGTCCACTCAAACGCTTTCTCAATCAGGGATTCATCCATTTCAAACAGTTCTATCCCCATATTTTGTAGCAGCTTTAACAGGTTTCGTCCTTGCAGGTCTGTAAATTCGCCAAATCGAACGAGTTTGGTGGTGACTGAGGTGACTTCATAAAGCCATAAAGAGGGCGCACTTAAGATTATTCCATCAGCGAACCATCGATCGGACAAATTTTTGAAAAAATCTCGTTGAGTATGCGGCGTTACCAAACGAATGGCAAAGCTTGCATCAACGACCAAGTATTTGGTCATCACGGCTCTCCCGTTCAGATAAGTAAGCATCCCAGGCAGCATCAATATCGACTGGTTTGCCGCCGCGTTCAGCAAGGATTTTTTCAGCTATCACATCACTGGCAGCTAACCAATTTTGCCACTGTACCATCCGTTCGTCATCCTGGCTTTGCTTTAGTTTTTCGTAATCTTCGATGCTCACCAAGGCGGCTTTAGGTTTACCACGAGAGGTCAAGACAATGCGCTCCCCAGCAAACGCCACACGGTTAACTAATTCGGAAATATCCCTTTTTACTTGCCCAATGCTAACGGCCGTATCACTCATCTTCCACCTCAAAAAAGTTGCAATATCCTGATAAAGCTCACTTTACAACCGAAATAGCGATGTGTCAACCATCATTCATCAAATTTCCAGACTACAAAAGTCTTAAAGACTTTTGTAGTCTCTTCTTACCCAGTTACCAGATAATTCAAAATCAGCTCGTGGCAGCGCTCAACATCAACCGAAACGGCCGTTTCCACCACACTCCCCGCTTGCGGCACGGCCCGGGTAATGCCGCGCTGGTTTTCGGGATGGAGGGTGACGGAGACGGCCGTTTCCTGCCATTCAAACAAGCTCTCATCGAATACCGCCGCCACGGCCAGCGCATCGTGCAAAGAACAATCATTGTGGCCCCACCCCATGCTTTCTACCCGGTTAATCCAGCCATCGGCCTGCGTTTTTAACAGCGTCAGCGCGGGATTGTTGTCCGGCAGGCTGGCAAACGCTGCCCGCGAAAACGGCACCTGGCTGGTAATCTCCAGACCGATGAGGCGCAGCGGCCAGCCCGCGTTGAGCACAACGTGCGCCGCTTCCGGGTCGCAGTGGGCGTTGAATTCTGGCGTGGCCTTATCCGCCAGCGAACCGCCCATCGTCACCACCTGGCGCACCATGGGCACGATGTCGGGGGCCAGCCGCACGGCCAGCGCCAGGTTGGTCAGCGGCCCCACGGCAATCAGCGTCACCTGCCCCGGATTGGCCCGCACGGTGTCGATGATGAGGTTGGCGGCCAGTGGCAGCGGGGTTTGGTCGGGCCAGGGCGGCGTCGCGTCATAGCCAGCCTGCCAGTCGGCAAACCACGCTTTTTCTTCGATGAGGCCGTGCGCCGCGCCGCGCCCCAGCGGCACGTCGGACCGCTCCAGGTACGCCAGCAGGCGGCGGCTGTTGTGCAGCGCATTTTCCAGCGTCGTGTTACCGTGGGTGGTGGTTACGGCCGTTACCCGTTCCCCCATCGCCCGCAGCAAAAAGATCAGCGCCGCCCCGTCATCAATTTCCGCGCCCGGCGTGCCCAGGCTCATGTCCGTATCAAAAATTATCATTTAACCTCAACCATTTTATATGCGGCATCGGGCAACGGCCGTTGCCACTTCGTCGCCATCGCCCCACCCAACTTGCCCTGCGCCACGGCTGCTTCCAAGCTTCCGCCACGCCAAAATTCCGCCAGAAAGTAGGCGATAAACGCATCGCCGCAGCCGACAGTGCTGCCCTGCACCGGAATCGCTTCGACAGGAAAAAAGTGCTCCTGTGGCTGGGAACGGCCGTCCCACACCCACACCCCGCGCGACCCCAACGTCATCACCAGCAGCTTGCCGAGGTCGTAGACAATTTGCCGCAGGCGGGGCAGCAGCGGATCGTCCAGCGCCCCCGGCCAGCCAATGAAGCCCAAATCGACCAGCGGCATCATCGTGGCAAACTGTTCCAGGGTAAAGTGGCGAAAATCGAGGAAGTCGGCGGAGAGGAACGGTTGCTGCCAAACCCCCTTTTCCGCCAAACGATGGACTTCCCGGACCACGCTGTCCACCAGCACGGCGTGCACCCGCGCCGCCTGGGCCAGCGCTGTTTCTTCAGTGGGCGTCAGCTGAAAATCGGCCAGCACACCCTCAACAAAGTTGTCCATGTAAATTTGCCCGTCGGGCAAAAAGGTGATGTCGAT
>CAUJGI010000351.1 GCA_963169155.1 Chloroflexota bacterium | reverse complement strand
GGCCCCTTGCAGCAGCGGGGCTACTTTGGCAAACGGGTACGCCAGGTTGCCGTTTTGAATGACAATTCCCAGACCGCGATCCATCATGATGTCGCCCACGCTGGCCAGGTGAACGATCGCTTCCGGGGCGAGGGCGACCTGCAAGATAGGCACCAGTTCGGCGGCTTGCGCTGAGCTTGTCGAAGCGTCCAGGGTGAGCCGGTTGTGGAAGGGATAATCGGAATCGGTGGGGTAACGGCCGTCTACCCGCAGCGGCTTCCAGTCTGGCGTCAGATCCGACCATGGCAGCACCACGGCCAGCTGATGCCCGTTGGCGATAATTGTTTCAGCATCGGCCTGGGTGATAAATTCCCACTCGGTGACAAACGGCACGGCAATGACAAACGGTTCCTGCCAGACCAGCTCTCCGCCGCCATTTTCGACCAGGACAGCATCAGCCGCCTCGGTGGCGGGCACGATTTGCCAGCTGCGGCTGGTTGCGGCCTGGGCCAACACCTCGCCGATGACGGTCTGCCAGGCATCCGGCACGGCCAGGGTGAGTGGTGGCAGTGGCGTGTGGGTGGGTTCGGGCGTGGGCGGAACGGCCGTTGCTGCGGGCATTTCCGGTGTGTTGGCGGCGGGGATGGGTGTTGGCGGAGCGGGGATCGTACTGGTGGGCGGTACCACTGTGGCGGCGATCGTGGGCAATGGGGCGTTGGAGACGGCCGTTTGCCCACATCCCGTCAACAAAACAAGCGCCATAATGAAAAATAGACATATGCCCCTGTCATTCCCGCGAAAGCGGGAATCCACGCATACCCCCCAAATGGATTCCCGCCTACGCGGGAATGACAGGGGCAAGATGAGCCTAAAAATCTGCGAAATCTGCGTAATCTGTGGATAAAGTCCTCTCATGGGATGCAAGGCTCCGGTTGGTTGATGAGTTGATATTCGGTGAGGTACGTGCCCGATTCGTGCAAAAAGGTGGCCATTTCTTCACCGACGTAGCGGAAATGCCACGGCTCGTAGAAAAAGCCGGTAAGTTCCTGCGCCCCGCGTGGATAGCTGAGGGTGAAGCCGTAGCGATGGGCGTTTTCGGCCAGCCAGATGCCCTCGCTGGTCTGGTAAAAATAGGTGTGAAACTCGATGTCCTCGATGCCCACAATTCCGGCCAGCTCTGGCGAGCCAAAATCGAGGGTGGTGCCCAGCTGGTGCTCGCTGTGGCCAGGCCGGGCGCTGAGAATGGCGGCGCGTTCTGGCTCTTCGCGGTTCCATTTTTCCCAGCTGATCGCCTGGGCTGAATAGCTGCGGTAACCCGACAATATCCACGGCTGCAAGCCCGCGTTTTGCATGTCGGCAATCATCTGGATGAGCGGACCCAGGGCCACCTGGCGCAGTTCGGTGGGATAGCCCAGGGTGATGTCTACCGGCAAAAAATCGGTGAGCAGCGCCAAATCTTGCGGCGCATAATCCCGGCTGAGGCCGTAGGTTTGGGTGACGATGGTGAATAAATCATCGCCGGGCAGGCGGGCCGCGCAGGGGCCAATGGGCGTGGCGGTGGGCGTGGGTGATGGCGTTGCTGTGGCGGTGGGCTGCGGTGTGTTGGTTGGGAGCTGCGCGACGACGGTTGCCCCGGCAACGGCCGTTTCATCATGCACGGTGGGTGGCGGCAGCGTGGGTGTTGCCGCGGGCGGACCGGTAGGGACAAGTGTGGGCAGCGGTGGGGCGGAAACGGCCGTTTCAAGCCCACAACCGGTTAACAACAATAATCCCATAACTGCAAACAGCCAGATGAGCACAGATTTTGCCATAGCGCCAAATTGTACCAAATCCATCACAAAGTGGTAATTGACAAATTGGGCATGGCCCATATAATTTTCTGGATAAATAACAATTCGCCGAATAATAAACTAAAAAGCGCAGATATTAAAAAATGATTGACGAAATTGATGCCAGAATACTTGACCTATTGCAGACAGACGGCCGTCTTTCCAACGCCGCCATTGCCGAACAGGTGGGCCTGACAACCTCCACCGTCTTTGAGCGCATCAAGAAGCTGGAGAAAAAAGAGATCATCCAGCGCTACGTTGCTGTGGTTGATCCGCACAAGCTGGGCAAGCCGATTACCGCCTTTGTCCGGCTGATCATTGGCACCGCGCCCGGCGAAAATTACGCCGCTTGCAAGCAGGACTTTGTCGCCCGCTGCCGGGCCGAACCGGACATTTTAGAATGCCATTCGGTGGCGGGTGAGGAATGTTACCTGCTGAAGGTGCGTGTGGCCACTCCCGGCGACCTGGAAAAATTGCTGGAGCGGCTGCGCACCTACACGCTCGTGGCCAAATCGACCAGCAGCATTGTCATGTCTACCTTTAAGGAAGAGATGCGCCTGGCCGTGGCGGGAGGTGTTTGATGGACATTGCTGCTATGGATCGGGCACAAAAAATTGCGCTGTACGGCCGTGGCCACACCTTGCTCACTGACGCCCTGGCGCGTTTTCCCCAGGAAATGTGGCCGTACCGCTCCCCGGTGGATCCCTGGACCATTCACGAAATTGTCCTTCACATCACTGACAGCGAGGCGAACAGCTACGTGCGCTGCCGCCGCTTTATTGCCGAACCGGGCCAATCGCTGATGGCTTATGACGAAAACCAGTGGGCCAAAACGCTGCATTATCACAAGCTGGATGTGGCAACGGCCGTTGCCCTCTTCAAATGGCTCCGGCAAAGCACCTACGAGTTGATCCAAACCTTGCCCGAAGACGTCTGGCAAAACCAGGCCTACCACCCCGAAAGCGGCCAGATGACCCTCGATGACTGGCTCGGCACCTACACCCGTCACGTGCCCGAGCACATTGCCCAGATGGAGCGCATTTACCAGGCGTGGCAGGCAAGGTAATTGGGGAATTC
>CAUJGI010000350.1 GCA_963169155.1 Chloroflexota bacterium | reverse complement strand
AGCACCACGGTGGCGGTGAGACCGGTACCGGCCGGACGAAGCTTGGGCACGGCGGCCGTGCGACGGCCGTCGCGCCATAGCGCCGATCCTTTGGAAAACGTTTGCGTTTCTGAATCGTACAAAAAGATATGCAGGTTGGATGCAGGGATCAGCTTCAAAGCCGATTCGGTAATTGTGTCCAACACCACGTTTAGCTTCAATGGCTCGTTAAGTCGCAAAACGATGTCATGGAAAGTGGACAATTCATCAATACGACGCTGCGCCTGGCTAAACAAATGGGCGTGCTCGATGGCCACCGCCGCCTGCCCGGCCAGATTTTGCGCCAGACGCAGCTGCCCCTGGGTGTACTGCTTGGCTTCGGTTAAATCGCCCAGCGCCAGCAGGCCGAGCACCTTGTTCCGGCGTACCAGGGGCACCAAAATCACCGATTGCAGCCCAGCGGCTTGCAGCATCTCCTGGCCATCACCCTTCTCAGCCTGATCACTCCGCAAATTTTCAATCTGCTGCGTCTCAAACACGCGCTGCACCACGCTGTAGGATGCCAGGTTTTTAATGCTGCCCAAACCCACCAGCTGTTCATCTTCCTCTGGGGCCAGATGTTTGATGTAGGCCTGGTTTTTGTGGGCGGCCGGGTAGAGGCTCTGATAATCCTGATCCCAGACAAAAATCGTGCAGCTGTCTACCTGCAGCGCACGTACCATCTCGGAGACGACGGTTTGCAGCACAAAATCCTGGTCGAGATTAGCCGTCATTGTCGCGCTGGCCTGGTAAAGTGTGCTGAGTTCAGCCAGCTGCTGCTCGGTTTGCTGGAACAGCATGGCGTTTTGGATGGCCACCGAGGCATGGGCAGCCAGGGTCGAGGCCAACCACTCCACTCGCTGGTCAAAAGCACTGGCAATCTGGCTGTCGAAAATCAGAATGCCTAGCAAAACGCCGCCCGCCGACAGGGGAACACCCATCCAGGAGCGGGTGTTTTCGGTGTGGGGAACGGGCTGCCAGCGCGCATCGGCGCGAACGTCATCGATGCGGATGAGTTCTTCTCTGCCGACAATGCTTTGCACAAGCGGATGACCACGCCAGGCCTGTCCGGCTTCATCCAGGGTGAGTTCCTCCGGCCGATCGTAAAAATCGCGGCTGGCCACGAGCTTCAGCTCACCCTCGGTGAGGAGGAAGGCAAAGGCGTTGTTGTAGGAGACTACATTGCCCAAAGCCAACAGGAGATGATTGACCACGGATTCCGCCTGCAGCGAGGTGCTAATCACGGCAATGGCCTGGCGCAGGGCAACGGCCGTCTGATAATCATGCGCGCCACGGTCCACCAACTCACGGGTTTGGGTAAAGAGCCGGGCATTTTTGATGATGACAGTGACGTGGGCGGCAACGGCCGTTAACGTCTGAAAATCAGATGCGTCGAAGGCATGGGGCACGTCACTCTGGATCGAAATAGCGCCCAGCACCTCACCGTGCAGCCGCATCGGCACACAAATGATCGACTGCGGCTGTCCGTCCCCGTTTATCCCCGGTACCGGCTTTTCATCCTGCGGCCAGTTGTCGGTAGCAAAGGGCACATTGTTGTTGATGACCCAGGCCACCAGGCTGTCTTTGTCGCTTAGCGGAATGGGTTGGCGGGTAATACGCTGGCGATTTTCCAAGACACAGGGGAATTCGATAATGTCCTCGTTGGGATCAACCAGGGCAATGTAGCAGGTAGGCGGCGAAAAAATATGCAGCAGCTGGTCATGAATTTCCTGCATGGTTTGCTGTAGGGGCTTCAGCACCCGCACCGATTCAGTAACGTGATAGATCGTTTCCAGCTGGTGCGCCCGCTGCCACGCCTGCTGCGCCAGCTGGCGGTAGCTGAGCGCCACGCCAATATAGCCAGCTAAGAGGGAGAACACGGCCGTTTCCCACCGCACCACCTCCACCGATTCACCCATCACCTGCAAAATGGCGCAGGTGTGGCGCTGCCCGGTCCTGATGGGCAGGATAAGCTGGCGCGCCTGCGGCAGGAGCTTCATTTCCGAGGCGTTTTGCAAGTGGCTGTCTGCATTAACCGGCAGCCAACCTTCGGCTGGGCCAAAGCAGGTGTGCAGGGCCAGCTTCTGGCTGCCGTTTTCACACAAAACCAGCCGGGCCTGGCAGCCCGGAAATGCATCGACAAAAGCCGCCGCAATGCGCCCGGTGATCAAATCAAACTGCTGCTGATCAATGATTGCCTCACTGATCTGCCCCAGCAGGCTCTGCTGGGCGGCGGAAAGTGAATGCTGCTCCTGGAGGAACGGCGAGAGCGCTAACAAAGAAGCCAGCAGCGCGGCAAGGTCTGAATTTATTGGGGTCGGGGCAAATTGGAGGGCAAAGCCAGTTTGCGCCACAGGCCAGGCGTTTTCTAGATTTTCGGCCGTTGGTACCAACAGCACCGATTCTGCCGCCAGACGCTGTGTCGCGAAGGGGTGTAACAGAGAGTGAACAGCGTCCCAAGAAGCGGCTGTCTGTAAATTTTGTTGCAGAGCGTTAAGGGCTTGAAGCTGATCGTTACGGTGGGGCATAGGCCAATCAGTCTAAAATCTCAGGTAAGGATAGATAAATTGTGGTGTTTCGGGCACATTTGGCTGTCAAAAAAAAGTGTGCCCGTAAACACCACAACATGTAACCATGTTTTAGAAAAGTCGTCAATTATCCGCGGTGAAAGAGACGTAAAAAGTTATCAAACGAACGTACTGTCGCATGAATCTCTGTATTTCCGTCTAACGAGTATTGCGCCACGAAAGTTCGCCTTAGGTTAATAATGCGGACGCAATACTTAAACAGTCCGGCGAACTCGACATAACAACGTCATGTAGATTTGCGCCGGACTGTACGAGAGCGAGCGGGTGGGCATTTAGCGTCGCCGCCGTTTTTTACCTGAAGACGTGGGGGTGCCCGACGGCCGTCCGTTCGCGCTGGTACTGGTATTGGTCGATGCGGCTATTTCTTCCTTCATATGGCAATGTTTGTACTTCTTGCCGCTGCCGCACGGACATGGATCATTACGCCCCACTTTTGGCATGTCTCGCCGCAGCTCAACACCGCGCCCTTTTTCCCGCTTGACCACCTGGTAACCGGCATCCCGCGCCTGGGTCTGGTAGGCGATTTCGGCCTCCTGCTGCTGAACAAAAGCCCGGTGCTGCTCCACCTGGAAGAAGAAGCGCTCCACGATGTTTTGCTCTATGTTGTTGCGCATGTCGTTAAACATTTGCGCCGAGCGGATTTTGTACTGCACTTTCGGGTCACGCTGTCCCACTGCTTCCAGGCCAATTTCGCGCCGGAGATCATCAGCGGCCGTCAGGTAGTCACGCCATTCGCGGTCGATGGAGTTGAGCAGCAGCAGCCGCTGGAAATTGCGGTACTCCTCTTCACCAATCTGGTTGCGCCACTTTTCTTGCTGCTTGCTCACGTACGCCTTCAAGGCAACTTCCAGCTGGTCACCATCTAGAGCCGACAGAGTTTCCAGCAGCAGGTTGCGCAAAGCGGCATTGGCCTGGGTGGAAAAACGGTTCTGGCGGTATTCGGCCGTTTTCAACGCCAGGTTGTCAACCGAAAACTGGCCAAACGCCTGGTTTAACTGATCTTCTGACTCTTGCCAGATGCGATCCCGCTCTGCTGCCGCCATCTCCACATGATCAGCCACAAACTCATTGTAAAAGTTTTGCACACTAGCCACATAGTCGCGGCGAATGTTTTCTTTGGCCTGAAGCTGCCCCGATTTGCGCGAAGCCAGGCTGCCCAGGTTTGGAATGGGTGGCAGCAGGGGTAAGAAGCGGCCCATTGCCCGCAGCAGCTGGTAGATATTGGCCCCGTTTTCTTCGTTTTCGTACACCAAAATCATCAGCCGCTCAATCAGCTTGTCGCTGGACATGTCCCCCAATTCAGCCTTGTCCAGGTTCACAATGTCGGGCAGCAGCCCACGCAGACGAGCCACCAGCGCGCCGATGTTAATATCCTCGGTAGCTTCTGTAGTGAATTCGGCCACAACGCGCTCAATTTCACCGCGTACATAGGCTGCATAATTTTCAACGTAGTTTTCAACCAGCTGAGCAATGGCCGTGGCAAAAGCATCGTCAATTCGTTGGTCGTAATCAACCCCTTCACCCAGCAGAATAGCTCGCCGTTCGTTGTAGGTGGCCATGCGCTGGCGGTTCATTACGTCGTCATATTCCACGATGTTTTTGCGGATGTCGAAGTTGTAGCCTTCGACGCGCTCCTGGGCACTTTCAATCATTCGATCCAGCACGCCAAACTCCAGCGGCATGTCATCAGGAATATTGGACAGCAGCCCTTTAGACATCCAGGTCTTGAGCCGTTCACCGCCAAATCGGCGCATCAAATCGTCTTCCAGGGAGAGGAAGAAGCGGGAGGAACCTGGGTCACCCTGGCGGGCGGCCCGACCACGCAGCTGGTTGTCGATACGGCGAGATTCATGCCGTTCGGAACCGATGACATGCAGGCCACCCAGCTCCCAAACTTCACGGCGCTCCCGCTCCGTTTGCTTTCGGAGATCATCAATCTTTTGGATCCATTTCTCGGAAATACCTGGGACAGTCTGCACCACTTTAGCAGCTTCAGCCTTATCATTGCCCAGCACGGCGCGAATCAGCGCGGCGCGAGCATTGTAATGCTGCTCAAACAGGATTTCAGCCAGGAATTGAGCCAACAAGCCATTGTCGCCCTGAACACGCTGATACCCCATAAACAGATCGCGCAGCCGGATAGCTTCCTCAACCAGGGATACGTCCTTGTCCAGATCTTCCAGGTATTCGCGCGCCTCACCCAGGCTGCCGCTGGTCACCAGGCGCAGCGCCTGGCGAATTTCGTTGTAGCCCAGTTCATAAGATTCACCCAGCACCCGGGTGAGATAACCAATGACCTGCACCTCCTCGATTTCAACCAGGGCTTCATCCAGCCGGGCTTTTTCAGAAATGATCCACGGCATCAGATCGGCATCAAGCTTGCTGTTGCGGCTGGTGTACTCTTTGGCCGCATCTTCGCCTTCTTCCAGGTATTTGAAGATGAGCTGGGTGAGCAACGGCCGTTTAAACATCTCCCGTTCCAACAATTCAGCCGCCATGCCCTCCGGGTTGCCACCCAACAAAATGTCGGTACCACGACCAGCCATGTTGGTGGAGATGGTCACTGCCCCCTTACGCCCCGCCTGGGCCACAATCAGCGCTTCCGACTGATGAATCTTGGCATTCAGCACTGTGTGCGCAATTTTGGCCTCGGTGAGCAGCCGATCAATCGTTTCAGAATGCTCCACGGAGGTAGTGCCCACCAAAACCGGCCGTCCCATTGCCACCACCCGCTTTACCTCGCGAATGATCGCCTGGTCCTTAGCCCCTTCATTGCCGTAAATCTGGTCGGCATGGTCCAAACGTTTGTAAAAACGTGGCTTGTTGGTGTTCGGATCTACATAAACAACCTGTTCCGCGTTTTCAACCTTTTCCTTTTTCTCCACCAACCCCATCAAATTATTGTCCACGATGTACTGCACGTTGGTGGGCAGCGGCGTCACGCCCAGTTCATAAATCTTGTCGAACTCCTCGGCGTCGGTGAGGGCAGTACCGGTCATACCGGCCAGCTTTTCAAAGAGGCGGAAGTAATTTTGCAGGGTGATGGTGGCCACCGTCACTGTCTCCCGCTTGATCTGCACCCCTTCCTTGGCCTCAATTGCCTCGTGCAAACCCTCAGAGTAGCGTCGTCCCGCCATCAAACGACCAGTAAAATCATCGACGATGATGACTTCGCCGTTTTGCACCACGTACTGTACGTCTCGTTTGTAGAGGTACTGCGCCTTCAGCGCGTTATCCAGATAGTAGGTCAGATGGTAAAAACGGGGGTCGTAGAGGCTATCGCCCGCGTCGGGGTCGATTTCCGGGATGCGCTGCTCGATTTCGGCGATGCCCATCTCGGTCAGGCTAATGGAGCGGCTTTTTTCATCCAGATCGTAGTCGCCGTTGGGTTCTTCCTCTTCTTCGGCTGTATTGCGCTTGAGGCGGCGCACATACTCAGCAAAGCGGCTGTACTCCTTGCCGGAGCGATCCGCCGGGCCAGAAATGATAAGCGGCGTCCGGGCTTCATCGATCAACACGTTGTCCACTTCGTCGATGATGGCGTAGACAAGATCGCGCTGCACCAGCTTGTCGCGGTTGGTGGTCATGTTATCACGCAGGTAATCAAAGCCAAACTCGCTGCTGATACCGTAGGTAATGTCGGCCAGGTAAGCCTGTTTGCGCGTGCTGGGACGCCAATGGACCAGGCGCTCGTCTTCGAGTTCGGCGCCGGGGTTCACGTAATCAGGGTCGTACAAGGCCGAAAATTTCTGCGGGCCGATACAGCCCACGGTCAGGCCAAGGGTGTGGAAGATTTTACCCATCCAGCCACCGTCACGGCGGGCCAGATATTCGTTCACCGTCACCAGGTGCACACCCTGGCCGGTCAGTGCATTAAGGAACAGCGGCAGCGTTCCGACCAACGTTTTGCCTTCACCGGTACGCATCTCCACCACTTCGCCGCGATGCAGCAGGATACCACCCATGATCTGCACATCGTAATGGCGCAGGCCGGTTGAGCGCACGGAAGCCTCACGCACCAGGGCAAAAGCTTCAGGCAGCAACGCTTCCAGGGATTCACCCTGGGCGTACCGATCTTTGAGTTCGGCCGTTTTTGCCCGCATCTCATCGCCAGACAGTTGCGGCAAGGTTGGCTCCAGGTCAGCCACTGCCTGCGAGATGGGTTTCAGGCTCTCGATTATTTTTTGGTTGGGATCACCCATAAATTTGGATACAAGTTTTTTGAACATATGCCCACTTCTTGTCGAAAGATTAAAAGTCAAACAAAAGAGAGGTAGTGTACCAGGGCTCCCTTAATTTTTTGTTAGAAGGGTAACGGCCGTATCAACCACACCCCATTGCCCCACACTACTCGTTAAACAACTCACCCACGCTGCGCCCTTCATGCGAGCGCAAGATCACCTCACCCAACAGCCCGGCTACCGACAAAACCGTAATGTTGGGCAGCATTTTCTCTGGCGGGATAGGAATGGTGTCTGTGGTCACAATTTCCTTGATGGGCAGCTGCCGCAGCCGCTCGCTGGCCGGATCAGACAGGACCGGATGGGTAAAGGCAACGTACACATCCTTCGCGCCGTTGGCTTTCACCAGCTCAACGGCCTGCTGAATTGAACCGGCCGTGTCCACCAAATCATCCACAATGATCACATCTTTACCGTCCACCGAACCAATCAATGACAGCGCTTCCCGATCGATGCGGTTACCCACGCGGCGCTTTTCAACAAACGCCAGGGGCATGTCCAGTTCAACGGCAAAGTTGCGGCCGCGCTTGGCAAACCCCAGGTCCGGCGTTACGACAACGGCATCCAACTTTTTCTCTAGAAAATAGTCTACCAGCACATGGAAGGCAGTTAAAGAATCGCCAGGAATTTTATAAAAACCCTGGATTTGTGCCGCATGTAAATCAATCGTCATCCAGCGATCGGCACCAGCCACCTCGATGAGATCGGCCAGCAGGCGCGCCGAGATGGGCACACGGGGCTGGTCTTTTTTGTCGCTTTGCGAATACGCCATGTAGGGCACTACCACCGTAATTCTGCCTGCAGAATCCCGCTTGAGGCAGTCGATGGCGATGAGCGTTTCGATGATGTTACGATGCACCGGGCGGGCATGACTCTGAATGAGATACACATCCTGGCCGCGCACGCTGCCATGCAGCTTGACAAACAAGTTTTCGTTGGGGAACTCGATGATGTCCCAGCTGCTCAGGGGAATTTTGACATACTCGGCAATGCGCTGAGCCAGTTCCGGACAACCCGACCCGGCAAATAATTTGATATCGCCATAAGCCATCATAATTTGATACTTTTTCTACCCTTTACGCTTGCTTTCACTTTTTTCCAATAATTGGTGCACGGCCGTATACGGGTCCACCTTTCGCTCGGCAACGGCCGTTAATAAACTATCGCGCAGCTCTGGCGGCACCGACGCCTGGAACTGGGCCATAAACCGCTCTTGCAGCAGCATTTCCACCTCGCGCCAGCTGCGCTCCTTTTCCCGCTTCACCCAATCGCCGCTCTGGCGCAGATGCGCCATGTGCTGGCCCAGCGCTTCCGCCAGGGCCGCCATGCCCTTCTCCTCCGTGGCGACTGTTTCCAGCACCGGGATGTTCCAGGCCGCGCCGTTTTGGCTGGCGGTGGGAGGGGATGAAATACGGCCGCTTTGCCGCGTCCCCCCCACTGGCCCCAAATGCAGCATCATCTTCAAGGAGCGCACCGTGCGATCCGCACCGGGCCGATCGGCTTTGTTGACCACCAAAATGTCGGCGATCTCCAAAATGCCTGCCTTAATCGATTGGATTTCGTCGCCCATGCCCGGCGCTTCAATGACGATGGTGGTGTGGGCGGCGTTGGCAATGTCCACTTCCGCCTGGCCTGCACCCACCGTCTCCACCAGCACATAGTCAAATCCGGCGGCATCCAATATTTTGATCACCGAGGCGGTGGCCCGGGCCAAACCACCCAGGCTGCCCCGCGACGCCATGCTGCGAATGTAGACACCAGGATCGCCGGATAAATCACGCATGCGCACCCGGTCACCCAGCAGCGCCCCGCCGGTAAACGGGCTGGTGGGGTCTACAGCGATGATGCCTACGCGAACATCCTGCTGGCGCAGCGTTTTAACCAGGGCATTCACCACCGTGCTTTTGCCCGCGCCGGGTGAACCGGTCACCCCTACCACGTGGGCCTTGCCCGTGTGCGGATACAATGCTTGAATCGCCTGCTCCGCCGCGGCAGGGCTGTTTTCTACCCGGGTAATCAGGCGGGCAATGGCCCGAATCTGCCCCTGGCGCACCTGTTCTAGCAGATCGTTCACGCCACATCCCCGGCAGGTGCACCGCCAACAGCATCCCAAATAAAGGCGATGATCTCATCCATGCTGGCCCCAGGACCAAAAATGCCGGTGACCCCCCACTCTTTGAGCACCGGCACGTCTTCATTGGGAATGATGCCCCCAAGGAAAAGCGGCACGTCGGTCATCTGGTTGGCCGCCAGGAGGTCCACAATGCGCTGCACCAGCGGCATGTGGGCACCAGACAAAATGCTCAAGCCGATGGCGTCAGCATCTTCCTGGAGAGCGGCTTCAACCACCATCTCCGGCGTCTGGCGCAGACCGGTGTAGATGACTTCCATACCGGCATCACGCAAAGCGCGAGCCACCACCTTGGCACCCCGATCATGGCCATCCAGGCCAGGTTTAGCAATTAAAATACGCGGTTTTGCTTGATCCATAGCTGTGCAGTCTCCCAAGCGTGGGTTGTTGTGGGTTGTCTTGTAAAAATCCGGGATTGATTATACCGATAGGGGCAGGGTTTTGCGAGTTTAACGACGCGCTCCAGCAATTCGAAATATGGCTATTTTCTGGCAGGAGCGGGACAGGCGGGCCAATATCCTGGCCAGACAAAGGAGCTCGCCTTCCGCCTGTCTCGCCCCAAAACGGCCGTAACTCAAGGCCGGGCGAGACGGCGCGACAACCAGGCCGCCGGTTTGGTCCCAAACCATGCCGCACCGCCCCTTCCCCACGCCATATTTCCAATTACTGGCTTACATAATCTCTCCTTGCAAAATAGGCCGGTTCTCGTCTATACTGTGGTCAGACGTTATGTCATGTCAAGGAGGACAATCATGACCAAATTAGGAAAAAACCGAAAGCATTGGTTCCTCATTCTATGCCTCTTCGCACTTTTTTTTGCTACGAGCCAAGTTTTTGCCAAACAAAGCACCGTCCAAACGGCAACGGCCGTTGTTAACACCGGCGCGCTGAATGTTCGTTCTGGGCCAGGCCCCAGCTACGGCATCGTCACCGTGGTGAACCAGGGCAATGTGCTCACCCTGCTGGGCCGCAATGAAGACAGCACCTGGGCGTATATTCAGACGCCCAGCGCCAACCTGGGCTGGGTAAATGCCAGCAGTGACTTCATCACCCCCAGTGTGGCGATCAGCACCTTGCCGCTGGTCATTCCCACCACGGCCCTGCCCACCGCGACATCAACCACCACACCAACCACGGCTACACCAACGGCCACGGCAACGGGTACGGCCGTTCCCAACACCCCAACCCCAACTGCAACAGCCAAACCAGCTACCGGCGCGACGGCCACCGTTGTCACTGGCGCGCTCAACGTGCGCAGCGGCCCCAGCCTGGCCTATGGTCCGGTGGCTGTGGTCAACCAGGGCACCGTGGTCAGCCTGATCGGGCGCAATGCCAACAGCACCTGGGCCAAAATTCGGCTGGCCAACGGCACCGAAGGCTGGGTGAATGCGGCCAGCACCTACATCACGCCGAACGTGGCCATTAGCAGCCTGCCGGTGCTGGATACAACGTCCACAGTGACCGCCACTGCTTTGGTAGCTACTGGCGCGCTGAACGTGCGCTCCGGCCCAGGCGTGAATTTTAGCGTCATCACCGTGGCCTCGCAGGGCCAAACCGTCATGCTGATCGGGCGCAACGCCAACAGCTCCTGGGCCAAAATTCGCCTGGGCAATAACACCGAAGGGTGGGTCAACGCCTCGCTGCTGACGCCCAACGTGGCCATCAGCAGCTTGCCGCTGGCCGACAGCCCCGCCGCGCCCGAACCAGCCGTGCCAGTGGCCCCCGGTTCAGTGCTGAGTTTGCGCTCGGGACCAGGCCTGAACTACCCGGCAACTGGATCGGTTTATCAGGGGCTGCGGGTAACGGCCGTTGGCCGCAATGCCGACAGCACCTGGCTCAAAGTGCTGCTGAGTGATGGCCAGGAAGGCTGGATTGGCGCGCAGTACGTGCAGCTTTCCATTCCGGTGGGCAACCTGCCGGTGGTGGATGGTACCACCGCCCCGCCCGCCAGTACCGCCACACCGGCCCCGTCGGCCAATTCGGCCACGGTGGCTACCGGCGCGCTGAACGTACGCTCCGGGCCGGGCATTGGCTACGGCGTGGTGGCGGCCGCTTACCAGGGTCAGGTGGTCACCTTGCTGGCGCGGAACAGCATCAGCAGTTGGTTAAAAATTCAGCTGAGCAATGGCGTGCAGGGCTGGGCTAACGTAACGCTGCTGTCCACCAGCGCCAACATCAACAGCCTGCCGGTCGAAGATGTGCCGACGCTGGCGACCTCTGGTGTGGTAAACACGGCCGTTCTCAACGTACGCTCCGGGCCAGACATCAGCTATGGGGTTGTGGCGGTGGTCTACCAGGGCGAGGGTGTCGCCCTCATTGGCCGCAGTGCCGATTCCAGCTGGGTGAAAGTCCGGCTGACCAACGGCGTTGTCGGCTGGGTCAACGCGGCGTACATTCAAACCGTCACCACGCTCAACAGCCTGCCCATTACCAACTAACGAAGAAAGTGTGCCGCAAAAGGCCCTGGCGTTGTTACGACCAGGGCCTTTTTTTATGGGAAATGAGACGTGAAGCGTGAAACGTGAGGAAAATATCTTCACGTTTCAGTCTCAAGCTTGACTCTGGTTTTTCAGAGTACGGGTCTGGTTTATTGGCAGTTGGGGCAACGGCCGTAAAATTCCACCAGGTGCCCTTCGATTACAAAGTTAAACCGCTCCGCCAGCAGCTTGCCCACCTCCTGCAAACTGCATTCCTCAAACTCAATCACCACATCGCAGCCCGAGCAAACCAGGTGGTGGTGATGGCCACCATCGAGCAAAATGTAGTGCGCCGCCCCCGTGCCCTGGTAAACCGGGCGAATCAGCCCCAGTTCGCTGAGCAGCTCCAGCGTGCGGTAAACCGTCATACGGCCGACCGTGGTATCGGTTTGGTGCACCACTTCTAAAAGGCCATCAGCGGTGACGTGGCCGCCGCAGCCCAGCAGCGCCTGCACAATTTTATGGCGCGAGCTGGTAAGCCGGAAACCCTTTTGCTTCAGGGCCGATTGAATGTTGTTTAAGCGTGTGTCTAAGCTGTTTTCGTTCATAGAATCTTTGGGTCTTTCGGTGGTATCTGATTGATTCTGCACCGAATTTGCGCGAATTTACACGAAAATCAGGCGTGGTTCAAGTTTGGTTTACAAATTGTGGGGCGATTTTGCAAATCGCCCTACACGTGTCAAGCTGACTTCCCAGGTTTCTGAACCATGCCGAAAATTAGCATCAATTCGCGCACATTCGGTGCCAATCCCCGGGAATCCTAAAGAGCCGTTTTCTTTTTACCGCAGAGGGCGCTAAAAACGCGCGAGCTATTTTTCTCTCCGCGTCCACTGCGGTGAGTTCTAATTTCGTCGCCAGAGCAGGCCGCGCCCGGGGGCAAAAAGGTAAGCCAGGGCAAAAATCGCGGTGGCAATGAGCACCACCGCCGGGCCAGAGGCAATGTCCAGGTAATATGACGTGTACAAACCGGCTGCTCCAGAAAAAGCGCCAATGGCGGCAGCGATAAACATCTTCGGCGTCAGGCGGCGCGTGAGCAGGGAAGCGGCCGCGGCGGGTGTTACCAGCATGGCAACCATCAGGGCAATGCCCACCACTTGCAAAGACACCACAATGGTGACGGCGATGAGCACCAGCAGCAGATAACGCAAAAACGTGGCGGGCAGGCGCAGCGTGGTAGCCAATACCGGATCAAACGAAATGACCATGAACTCTTTATAGAAAAAGAAAATGATGAGCAGAACAATGAGGCCGAGTACGGCCGTTGTCCATAAATCCC
>CAUJGI010000349.1 GCA_963169155.1 Chloroflexota bacterium | reverse complement strand
CGCTGCCGCTGCTTTGGAAGGAGATACGGCCCTAGTCTGCCAGGCGGAAGCGGATTAGGGGGTAGGCCAGGGCGTAGCGGGTCACAAAATCAACGATGAGCCGCTATTCAGTAGCGGCCGTTGTCAACAAAATCAGGCGGGCGGGCACGTTGTAAAACAGATTCTCCAAGGCTATGACCGTGCCCTGCGGCGCACCCACCGTCTCGCGGTTCACCACCAGACCCGCTTCCAGCACCAGCCGCGTGCCCGCGTCGGCCCCCTCGGCGCGGGAGACAATGGTGAGCTGGCTCACAGCCGCGATTGCGGCCAGGGCCTCGCCGCGAAAGCCCAGAGTGCGAATGGCGTTTAAGTCGTCGATGGTTTGCAGCTTGGAGGTGGCATGGCGCAGGAAGGCCGTTTCGACGTCCTCGGCGGCAATCCCCTGGCCATTGTCGGCGATCTGAATGCTCTCCCGCCCGCCGTGGCGCACATCGATGTTGATGGTGGTGGCCCCCGCATCGATGGCGTTTTCCACCAGCTCTTTGACGACGGAGGACGGCCGTTCCACCACTTCCCCGGCGGCAATTTGGGAGGCAAGCTGTTCCGACAAACGATGAATCTTCATGCGAACAATTGTACCACAGCGCTAAAGCAGAATTAGGACGCGGACGAACGCGGATAAACGCTGATTTTTTCTTTTTATCCGCGTTCGTCCGCGTTCATCCGCGTCCCATTATTTAAGTTGGGTTTTGAGCTGCTCAATGGCAGCGCGGGTGGAGGCGAAGGCGACTTCGGGCAGGTTGTCTGGGGCGAAGAAGGCGGCGGCATCGGCATCGTCGCCTGCCTGGAGCGTGCCGCTCAGCAGCCGCGCCTTGTACATGATGAAGATGGACGCGCCGCCCTGCCCTGGCGGATTGTGGTACACCCCCACCAGCTCTTCAATCGCAACGTGCAGATTGGTTTCTTCCAGGGCTTCGCGGACGGCCGTCATTGCCGGATCTTCACCCGCATCCAAAAAACCGGCCGGAACGCTCCACCTGCCAATTTCCGGGTGCATCGTGCGGCGCACCAGCAAGATTTTGCCTTCGTGCACCACAAAAACACCCACGCCCACTTTGGGGTCGGTAAAATGAATAAAGCCGCAGCTGGGGCAAACCCGGCGCGGCTTATCCATAAACAGGCGCGTCTCCATTGGCGTGGCGCAGCGGCTGCAATATTTCACATTTTCTGGGGCAGAAGAGCAGGTCATGGTAGTTGGTTATCGTTGGCGGCGGGCGTAAAAGGTGAGGCCGAACAACAAGAGCAGCAGCGCGCCCAAACCAATTTGCAGCCAGAACAGTGGAGCCACTGGCGGGTTCACCGTGGTGTCCGCTACCGTCTCTTCGGGCAGAACGGCCGTTGTCTCCCTAGATTCCGTCTCATCAATCGCCTCCGGTGCTTCGGCTACCGCATCGTCTTCCTGGGCACGATCCGGCAGCGGGGTGGGCGGCGTAACCCGCGGCGTGGAGGGAGTGGGCTGCGCCTCACGCGTGGCCTCTGGAGCTGGAAGCACCCCGTCGCTATCTTCAGACGGTGTTTCTTCGGTGTTTGCCCCAGCCGGGGGCACTGCCTGAGTGGCGGCAGTGGCGGGCAGCGGTTCTTCGGCCGTTTCTTCCACGGCCTCTGCCGCAGCCTCTTCCAGCGCCTCTTCCGCTTCCTGCTCCATCGTCTCCACTGCCTCAACCAGCGCCGACTCTTCCGCCGCGCTTTCTTCCTCTGGTGCTTCAGCGAGAGATGAATCTGTAGCGATTTCTGCGGCGGGCGCGGCTTCTGCAGCTCCGGAAACGGCTTCATCAGCGGTGTCCTCGGCATTAAAGGTTGTCACTTCCGTTCCTTCCAGCTGGGCCACATCAGCGACCGGAGCCGACGCCATCTGGCTGCCGCTGGTAAAGATTCCGGCGGCAATGGCAAAGATGAAAAAGAAAGCGGCCAGGGCCGTGGCGGTGCGCAAAACGGGATAAGCCTGAACCCAGGGTTGGCGGGCCGGACGGCCATAGGCGGCCGGATCTAGCATGAAGTTGCGCGGCACGTCCCGCTGCGGCAGCTGGCGCAGGCGCTGTTTGATGAGCAGCAGCTGCTCCACGTTCTGGCGCAGCGCCTCATCTTGAGCCATTTCCTGCTCAAACTGCTGCCGGGAACGGCCGTTCAGCGCCCCATCCAGGTAGGCTGCTACCGTCTCCTGCCGTTTTTCCTCGGCTGTTTTCCTTAGGTTCTGCAAAAAATCGAACATGTTTTCTCAGAGTTGCAAGTATGTACGTAGCAAGTGGCAAGTGATTGGCTCACCTGCGTACTTGCAACCTGCAACTTGCCCACTTGCATACTTTTATTTCATCACTCACTCTGTAAACGATAGTTATCCGGTAAAAGTTCCTTAAACCCTTGCAAGCAATCGCGCAGCTTGGAGCGTGCCCGGCTGATGCGCGATTTCACCGTGCCCAGCGACACGTCGGTGATATCGGCAATTTCGTTGTAGTCGTACCCTTCGATGTCGCAGAGAACGGCCGTTACCCGCTGGTCATCCGGCAGCCCTTGCAAGCAGGATTCAATCGCCTGGATCAGCTCCAGCTGCTGCTGCCGCGCTTCCGGGCCAATGGCCGGATCGCGCAGAAACGCAAACGACTCCTCATTGTTGTCGGTAATGCCTTCCAGGGAAGATTGAGGACGGCGCTTGCGGCGGCGCAGCTCGTCGTAGCAGCCGTTGGTGGTAATGCGCAGCAGCCACGCCTTAAAATTGCCTTCGCGGAATTTGTTCAGCGATTGGTACGCCGAAATAAACGCTTCCTGCGTGGCATCCTCGGCCGCCTGCGGTTCGCCCATGATGCGGTAGGCAACGTTGTACACCACCTGCTGGTAGTGCAAAACCAGCGTGTTGTACGCCTGAACGTCGCCCCGTTGGGCCTGCTTGATGAGCTTCTCTTCGTCCATGAATTAGAGTGAAAAGTAAAAAGTGATAAGTAAAAAGGTTGTGCTTACTTTTCACTTTTTACTTATCACTTTTCACTCTCCCACTGTTATTGACAGAAAAAACGGCCTGAACTATACTCCCGCACGTCCCAGAAAACTGGCCGAAGTGGCGGAACTGGCAGACGCGCACGACTCAAACTCGTGTTCCTCCGGGAGTGTGGGTTCGATTCCCACCTTCGGCACTGGTCATCCCGCAAAAGGATGAAGTTCCAGCAAAGCAGCTGGATTATAAGCCCCGCACAGGGGCAGGGCAAATTCAGAGGGCTGCACCAACATGGGCAGCCCTCTTTTTTATGTAAATTGCAAAGCACCTACCCCCACCCTAACCCTCCCCCTGACAGGGGGAGGGAATCTGGCTGGGGTGAGGGTCTGATTTTTTATGAACCGTCTTCCCACCCCCATTTTCATTTTGCTCGGATTGGCCCTTGGCGCGGGGCTGGGGTTGGCCGTTGGCTGGGTCTTTTGGCCCACGGAATTCACCGACGCCAATCCGGCCGTACTGGATGATGGCTACCGCCGGGATTACGTGCAGCTAATTGCCGACAGCTACGCCCTGGACAGTAACCTGGCGGCCGCCCAGCAGCGCATCGGCGACCTGGGCGAGGACGGGCCGCAGTACGTGCTGGCGGTGCTCATCGACATGATTTTGCGGCAGGAAGACGAAACCGCTATCCGGCGGCTGGCGCGGCTGGCCAACGACATTGGCCAGTACACCCCGGCCATGGCCCCCTACCTGGCCGCCCCGGAGGCCGCCCCATGACCCCACCGCCGCGCCGCCCAAGACGGCCGCTTCCCTTCTGGCGTCGTCTCAGCGCCACTGGCTGGCTGCTGCTGAGCCTGGTCATTGGGCTGGGGGGCGGCCTGTACTACGCCTGGGTGGTAGACCCGGTGGTGTTCACCGACGCCAGCCCGGCCCGCTTTAGCGACCGCTACCGCGAGGAGTACATCATCCTGGTGAGCCAGAGCTACGCTGTGAACCAAAATTGGCCGCTGGCAGAGCAGCGGCTGGCGGCGTTGGAAGATCCCAACATAGCCGAAACGGTGAACAATTTGCTGGAAACGGCCGTACGCCAACAGCGCCCCGCTCCGCTCCTGGAGCAGCTGGCCATCGTTGCCCGCCAGCTGGGCGCGCAAGGACAGGCGATTGCCCTGTTTGCCCCGACGCTGCCCGCCACGACCGTCCAGCCCACACCCACGCCAGCCATCGTGACCACCCCAACCAATACACCGCCACCAGCGGCCACGGCGACCAATACGGCCGTGCCTACCCTCACCCCCACAGCCACCACACCGGCCACCGCTACGCCGCAGCCCAACTACCGCCTGACGGAGCAAACCCGCCTGTGCGGCGATGATGAAGCCATCAGCCGGATTGAGGTGGTGGTGCTGGACGCGTTTTTGAATGATTCGCCAGGGATTGAAGTGGAAGTGACCTGGCAAAACGGCCGTGATCGCTTCTTCACCGGATTTAAGCCGGAAAACGGCCGTGGGTATGCCGATTTTGAGATGTCGCCGGATGTGTCTTACACGGTGCGCCTGCCAGACGGCAGCCCAGAGGTGAGTGGGCTGCGAATTGATGAATGCGCCAACGGCCTAAGCGGCGGCTGGCGGCTCACCTTCCAAAACCTGCGCGAAGGCAGCCCCACACCCCCCGAAGAAGACGAATAGTTTTATACGAGGTGACAGTCACTTTTTGAAGTGACTGTCACCTTCACCTTACTCGATGATCGGATCGTCGTAGTAGAAGGGGACGACCTGGAACCAGGTGTTACCAATTTGCAGCGGCACGGGATTACCCGCGCTGTCTACAAACGTGAACATGTCGCTCCGGTTTTGGCGCAGCCAGGTCACGTCGTACTGGCGGCCATCGCGGATGAGCATGGCATAGCCGCTGCCCCAAATCTGGATTTCGGTGCTGTACAGGTCGCAGCCGCCACTTGCCGTCGGATAGATGCAAATGGAGGGGTCGAATTGGTGCGGCGCGTAGAGGATGATGACGTTGGCGGCGCTCACCGGCTCGCCGTTGTTGCCATCGATAAACGGTTCATCATCGACGGTGCGGAAGTAACGGCCGTTTTCCACATCATATTCCCACACCACTTTAGACCAGGTTGAGTAGTTGATCTC
>CAUJGI010000348.1 GCA_963169155.1 Chloroflexota bacterium | reverse complement strand
GCGTGCCGGGTACCAGTATGGGCAATCAGCACGGCAGCGGCATGATGGGCAGCAACTTTGTCGATGCCGATGGTGATGGCGTTTGCGACACCTGCGGCAATATGCCCGGCACCGGCATGGGTAACCAGCACGGCAACGGGGCGATGGGCAGTAACTTTGTGGATGAAGATGGTGACGGCGTATGCGATACCTGCGGCAGTGTACCAGGCACCGGCATGGGCAGCCAAAGCGGCAGCGGCATGATGGGCAGCAACTTTGTTGACCTGGATGGCGACGGTGTTTGTGACAGCTGTGGTACCGCTCCCGCTGACGGTACCGGCAACCAGCATGGTCATCAGGGTGGACAAGGTGGTCAGGCTCATGGTGGCCGTTGGAACAACTAAACAAGAACAGATTTCCGCCCAATAGATTCTAATTTTCAAAAGGAGCGATCAAAAATCGCTCCTTTTTCTTGGCCGGTTGAACCCTTAATGACCCTGTAATGTCACCTTAAAGAAACTCTGTTATACTGAGCCAACTGGACGAACGAGTTGGCGAGGTATGCGTATGGAGTCATTAGACAGATTTTTGTATGACGGCCGTATGGGTCGCATCGGCCGTTTTTATTGCCCGCCGTGGCACCCGCACTTTAGCGACAGCGGCCCGATTCATGGGTACGTTATTGTCTTTCCCCGCACCAGCGTCACCATCACTCACGATGGCCAGCTGCCCATCATTGGCAATCCCAATGTGGTGATGTTTTACAACCAGGGCCAGCGCTACACACGCGGCCTGCTCTCGGACAAGGGGGACATTTGTGACTGGTTTGGTTTTGCCCCACAGCTGGTCATTGAGGCGCTGCGGCCGCTGGACCCGCGCGTGGATGACCGGTGGGAACGGCCGTTTACCTTCAGCCACGGCCCCAGCACCAGCCAGCTTTACCTGCAGCAGCGCCTGCTGGTGGAGGCGTTGAGCCAGGAAAACAAGCCAGATTTGTTTTACGTCGAAGAAAAGATGCTGGCTATTTTGCAAGAGGCGATCCAGGCTCATTTTGGTCGGGAACGGCCGCTGCCTCACACATCCACCGCCACCCAAAAAAGCCACCGCGACCTGGCGGCCGGGGCCAAAACGATTCTTTCCACCCGCTTTGCCGAATCACTTTCGCTGGAGCGGCTGGCTCAGATGCTGTACACCTCGCCCTACCACCTCTGCCGCGTCTTTCGCCAGGAAAGCGGGCAGACCATCCACGACTACCTCAATCAGCTGCGGCTGCACGCCTCGCTGGAGCCGGTCGCCGCCCGCGATGCCTCGTTGACGGAGCTGAGCCTGGCGCTGGGGTTTGCCAACCCCAGCCATTTTACCGCCGCCTTTCGCCGCGCTTTTGGCGTGCCGCCCTCGCAGCTGCGCCAAAAAGCTTCCTCGGCGCTGCTGCACCAAATGAGCAAGATTTTGACAGTTTGATTTGTACTGATTGCGTATCCTCATCGTGGAAAACCGTTTTTTAATTTCACATTGGAGGATGCACAATGACGAGAAAACGATTGTTGAAACAGGCCAGCTGGGTTACGGCGCTGCTTTTGCTGCTGGTTGGCGGTCTGGCCGCGGCTAATGGCCCCATCGTGGAACCTGACGCCGACATTTTGTACCAGCTCGATGGCGAGCAGGTGGGCGACGGCTACGGCTGGATTGCCATGAATGTGGGCGATATCACCGGGGATGGCGTCCATGATTTGCTGACCACGGCGCCCTTCTTTGCCAATGCAAATGGTGCTCCCGTGGGCAAGGTGTATGTATATGATGGTGCTGACGGCCGTTTACTCAACACCATTGCGGGCAGCAGCGTGGCTTTGCTGGGCTACAGCGCCACCACGGCGGGTGACGTGAATGGCGATGGCGTGCCGGATTACGTGGTCGGTGCGCCGGTGGGCAGCTATGCCGAGGTGTACTCTGGTGTTGATCACAGCTTGTTGCTGCACGTGACGGGCATGGGCGGTGATTGGTTTGGTTCGGCCGTTTCTGGCGCGGGTGATGTCAACGGCGATGGTCATGCTGACCTCATCGTCGGCGCGCGTTTTGCCAATGACGACAGCTCCGGGGCGGCTTACCTCTTCTCCGGGGCCGATGGCGCGCTGTTGTGGCAGCAAAACGGGCCGACCGCCAATGCTCAGTTGGGTGGTGGCGCTGGCCTGGTGGGCGACGTGACCGGTGACGGCGTGCCGGACCAGGTGATGGGAGCCATCGGCGCTGGTCCCTTCGGTGGGGGCGAAGCGTATCTCTTCTCCGGGGCAGACGGCCGTATTGTTTACACGCTCAGCCCGAAAGAGCCGGAAAATGCGGCGGTATTTGGCCTCTTTTTTGCCTCCGGCGCAGGTGACTACAATGCCGATGGCGTGCCCGACATTTTTGTGGCAGATTATGCGGCTACGGTGGCTGGTGTGCCGGGTACGGGGAATGCATTTGTGTACTCGGGGCAGAACGGCCGTATGCTGGCAGCGTTTGAGGGTCGTGAACCGGGCGCGGGCTTTGGTCCGGGCCGCGCCGTGCCCGATTTTACGGGCGACGGCTATGGCGACCTGGTGATTGGCGCATGGACGTCCAGCGCGGGCACCCCGGCTGGTGGGCAGCTGCTCATCATCTCGGGCAACGGGCCGCGCCCGGCCCAGGTGGTGCAAACGATCACCGGCAACGTGGCGGGCGACAACCTGGGCGTGGATGCGCTGCCGCTGGATGATGTGAACGGGGATGGGCTGATGGACTTTGTGGGAACGGCCGTGGGCAACAACTTCAACGGCCTGGATGTTGGCCATCTGTACGTGGTGGCGGGTGGGCCAAACCAGCCAATCCGTACCCCGTAGAAAATTAAACCGCAGAGCGCGCGGAGGGCGCAGAGGAGATTAGAAAACTCTGTGCTCTCCGCGCCCTCCGCAGTAAATTACCCAAACGCCCAGCACAAAAATTGCGGGAAAAGCTGGGACCACGTCTCATAATTGTGCCGTCCGCCGGGCACTTCCACGTACATCACCTCATCGCCGGGCTTAAAGCCCAACACCTTCAATTCCGCAATCAGTTCTAGTGTGTCCTGAATGGCGTCGATGACGCCGTTGTTATCGCGGTCGCTGGCTTCGTCCTGGGTGGCAGCTTCAAACCAGAGGCGGAGGGGTGGCTTAACGGCCGTTCCCCGCACCATGGCCTGAGCAATCAGCTGGTTGGGCGGCATTCGCGTCTCATCCTCGGCGGCGCGCCACCAGAAGGAGCCAGACATCACCCCCACCACACCAAACAGGTCGGGATGGTTCCAGCCAATGTCGAAGGCAGACAGCCCGCCCAGCGAGACGCCAAAGATGCCAATCTCGGCCGGATTGTGGCTGGTGCGGAACTGCTGGTTGATGGCGGGCATGAGTTCGGTGGTGAGGAAACGGCCGTATTCCCCCGCCTTTGTGCCTAAATTTTGCGCATTGGGGCAAACGGCCGTGCCGTATTCCTGTAAACGGTCAGCATTGGTGGGCATGGCTACGACAATGATGGGCGGAATCTGCTGCCGCTGGAACAATTTGGCCAGCGTCTCGCGAATTTGCAGCGCCACCTGGTCCTGGCCGTCGTTGACGTAGAGGGTGGGGTAGCGACGATTGGCCGCCTGGTTGTACCCTGGCGGCAGAAAAACCGTCATCTCCCGACTGTTGCCCAGCGCCTGCGACGCAAATTCTGGCAGCTGCACCACCGCCACCGTCGCCAGCAGCGCTGCCCGCCGCCGTTTGGCTTCGTAGAGGGTGAGGAGGATGAGGAGGGTGAGAACGGCCGTAAGCCAAAAGATAAAGTCCATGCCCGGATTATAAAGTCAGTGCCCGGTCGCTCCAATTGAATCGGCCGTTTCTTGTACCGTTACCCCTCGCCTGGATAGAATACGGCAGTAAACCGCAAAAAAAGTTTGGCGGTTTCCTGGACAGGCCAACTATGCTCCTCAAAACACCGCTTTCCATCCGCATCCCGCTGCGATCCGGCCTGGCTGCCGGGCT
>CAUJGI010000347.1 GCA_963169155.1 Chloroflexota bacterium | reverse complement strand
AGGCGCGGCCTGGACGGTGGTGTCGCGCGAGCCGGTGTCGCCGACCAGCGGCCCTATCACTCTCACCGAAGCGCCCAGTGTCGGGTTTCTGGCCCCCGATTTTTCCCTGGAAACGGCCGTAGGCCAAACCATCTCCCTTTCTGAACTTGTCGATTCCACCGGCAGCCGCGGCCAGCCGGTAATTTTGAACTTTTGGGCCAGCTGGTGTGCTCCCTGCCGAGTCGAGATGCCCAGTTTGCAGCAGGCCAGCGTGAAGTACAACGGCCGCGTGGCCTTTGTGGGCATAAACCAGGGGGACGATTGGCCCACTGTGATCGACTTTGGCAGCGAATATAACGTTACCTATCCTCTGGTGACTGACCCAGACAACCGCGTGAACCGCCTTTATGAAGTGACCAGCCTGCCCACTACGGTGATCATTGATCGAGATGGGGTAGTGCGTGAAGTGATCATTGGCATTTTAAGCGAGGCAGTGCTGCAAAGCCGGGTCGAAAGCCTGCTGGCTGAGGATGGGTAACTTCGCAAGTGATAAGTAAAAAGTGAAAAGTTGGATCGTTAACCATTAACCATTCACTATTGGCAATTGACCATTCGTTATGTTTCCGACGTTGAATGTTGGCGGCGTTGTTTTTCCCACAACCGGGCTGGTGATCCTTTTAGGCACCTGGCTGAGTTTGGTGCTGGTGGAGCGGACGGCGAGCCGAGTTGGCCAAAACCAGCAGTTGATGTATGGTGTGGCGGTTACGGCCGTATTCGCCGGTTTTGTTGGCGCACGTTTGACCTTTGTGGCGCAGTTTTGGTCTGCATTTCAAGAAAATTTGCTCAACATCATCTGGCCGCTCAACACGGGGTACAACGTGTGGGGTGGTGTTGTGGTTGGCCTGGTGGCCGCCTTTTTTTATGCGCGAGTCAAGCGGCTGCACTTCTGGCCAGCGCTGGATGCGCTGACGTCCGGCCTGGTGTTTGCCCTGATGGTGGCCAGTCTGGCCGATTTTATGGGTGGTCCAGGGTATGGCGCGTTAACGGCCGTTCCCTGGGGCATGACCCAGTTTGGCGTGCGGCGGCACCCGGTGCAGCTGTATGAATTGGTCGTGGGCGGCCTGGCTTTACAGGCCTGGTGGCGCGCCAGCCGTCGGGAGAGGTATGAGGTGGCACGGCCGTTTTGGGTGGCAACGGCCGTTTACAGCGTCGGTCGCCTCTTTGTAGACGCCTTTCGCGACAATGTTCCTGTCGTTGGCGACGGCTATCACCTGGTGCAGATTGTCAGTCTGGCGCTATTATTGGTCGCATTGTTCCAGATTGGCCAACTGGTGAAGCCTTTGCCAGAATCGTAGCCTCCTGTTTACCAATGAAGCAATAAAGACTATTCTTAGAGAAGCTATTAATGGTGAAGTGGCAGGTTTTTCGTTTACCTGTTTGGTTGGGGTGAAACGAGATGATGGCGCAACTCAAGAGGCAGTTTCAGCGTTGGACCGAACCGGGTGAGCTACAAAACAATGCCGACCTGCTGCACATGACGGCATGGGTGGGGGTGTGGATAACGGCCGTTGTTGGGGTTGGTTTGTTTTTATTCCCCACCACCCGCTCTGTTGCCCCGTTTCTCTTTCTGCCCTGTGCCGTGAACCTGCTGGTGGCGCTCCTACTCAAAAAGAATCACCTGCGCGCCGCGAATTACACCTACGTCGGGCTGCACTGGCTGCTGATTAGCCTCTTTATTTTTATCTTTGGCGGCGCGATTACTCCCTTTTTTAGCATATATTACATCATTTCCTTGATGGCTTTGCTGCTGTTGGATACCCGCCAGGGCTGGGCCGTGGCCATCGCCAGTTTGCTGATAGGCGGCGTGAGCCTGTGGCTGCAACAGAACAATCCGGATGAGTGGCCTATTCTGGGGCAAACAACGGGCACGTTGTGGCTGGTTCAGGGTGTTATTTTTGCCACGATTGTCCTCATCTTTAGCCTGATCCGGCACAATCTGGCGCGCGCCGTGCAAACCGCCCGCAGCTATGGGCTGGCTCTGGCGCAGAGGAACGCCGCGTTAGAAGAGATTCGTGTTCGGTTAGAAGAGGAAGTAGACAGCCGAACGGCCGAATTAAAAGCCGCCAAAGAAGCCGCCGAAGCCGCCAGCCGGGCTAAGAGCGAATTCCTGGCCAACATGAGCCACGAAATCCGCACCCCGCTTAATGCCGTCATCGGCATGGCCAGCCTGATGCTGGATACCGAACTCACCGCTGAGCAGCAAGAATTTGCCGAAACGATCCGCAGCGGCAGCAGCAGCCTGCTCAGTGTCATCAACGACATTTTAGATTTTTCCAAAATTGAAGCAGGCAAGTTGGTGCTGGAAGACCAGCCATTTTTCCTGCGCGCCTGCCTGCAAGATGCCCTGGAGTTGATTGCCCCCCATGCCTTTGAAAAGGGGCTGGAACTGCTTTACCAGGTTGATCCGGCCCTCCCGGCCCTGTTTATCGGTGATGTTTCCCGTCTGCGGCAGATTTTGGTGAACCTGATCAACAATGCCGTCAAATTTACCCTGCAGGGTGAGATTGTTGTTCTGGTTACCAGCCACCTTATCGCGGAACAGGAACACCTGCTGCACGTGACGGTACGCGAC
>CAUJGI010000346.1 GCA_963169155.1 Chloroflexota bacterium | reverse complement strand
TCTTCAGCCGATAGCAGCGGATGTACTTGAATGACTGAATATTGGTTTGTATATTCTCGTGGCAGCGGCACCGTGGTGATGACCAGTTGGGCCGACTGCATCTCCTCTGGATTCAGTTCCCTTAGCGATAAAACATCTAGTTTGCCCAGGCGAGGGAAGCGGGCTTTCAGCCGGGCCACCAGCAGCTGAGCGGTGGCCATGCCGCTGGGGCAGACCACAATGACCCGGTTGAGGCGATTCGGCCGTTCGCGGATAAATGCGGCGCGTAACAACAGGACCAGGTTGTTCACCTCATCATTGGGCAAGATGATGCCGGTTTCGGCATTGATTTCTTCAGCCAGCTGCACCGCTATGGTGGACTCAAAGGCGTATTTCTCGGCCAGGTTGCGCATGTAGTTGATGGGCGGCGACCACAGGTTAAACCGCTGACGCATACAGGCGGGAATGAGATGAGCGGCCAGCCCATCGCGCAGGGCGCTGTCGGCCTCCATGGTTGGGACGCGATACGCCTGAGCAATGCCGTGCATCAGGCTGTCTAGCATGGCCTGAAACGGCGCGTCCATTGCCAGGTCCGAGGGCCAGATATTGTTGCGCGACCCGGTGAGCAGGTGCATGGTAAGGTACGCTGTTTCGGCATCTTGCTGCGCCTGGGGCAGCCGAATGCTCTGTTGGTCCAGCAATTGGGCCGCCACACGCCACACAGTTTGAAAAGCCTGCCGGTCAAAAGCCGGGTGGATGATATGCACAATCTGGCCGTTTTGAATGCGCTGCTGCTGCACAGCAATGATCAGGGAAAGGTAAAGAACGGCGTTGTCGGTGAAACGGCCGTTCAACGCCATTTCCGCCACACTGATCAGGTTCATCGCCTGCCGGGTTGGCCACTGCAGCACCAGCTGGTGCACGTGGCTGGCCAGGGGCATCAACGCGGCGTCGTTGGCCAGCTCATATTCCAGCCCGGCCAGGTGCGACAAACGCATGAGCGGGTCACTGAACGGGGTGTCGCCCCAGAGAACGGCCGTAATCGCCTGGCGCTGCTGAACTTCTGATCCGGCCAGCATGAAGCCAAAGTTGGGGCGTCTGTCTAGCGTCAGACCAAACGTTTCAAACCAACCTTCAATCAGATCCAAATCTTTGAGGATGGTGGTGCGCGAAACGCCGCTTTCCTGCTGGAGCTGGTACAAAATCAGCGGCTCGTCTACCGTGAGTAAATTCAGCGCCAGCAGCTGCTGCCGCTGCCCCGGCGTAAGCTGGAGCCGGATGTTGGCCTGCGCGGCCAGTTCGGTGAGTAAATCTTGGCGGTAATTGGGCGGGCAAGCCACCTGCACGCCAACGCCGGGGATCATGTCCAGATCGGCGTCATGCTCCACCAGCCACATTTTGATTGGCTTCAGGCTGTAAGAGACCTGGCGCGGCGTCAGCCCTACCCGGCGGCCTACGTCTGCGGTGACGACGGCCGTTTCCGCCGTTAGCAGCAAATGCAGCAAATCTCGTTGGCGAGTCGTCAGCGAAATCATTGGCTCAATAATAATCATTTACCTTAGAACTGGGTTCTCTCTTCCGAATGGCTGCATTATATAGGCAAGATCACCAAAGCATCAGAGGGAATTGTTGTCAATTTTTGCCAACAGCTTCTGACAAAAGTTGACCAATTGCGGGCAGGAGCCGCAAAACGGTTCATTTTTGGGGAAAGGAAGGCGGATAACGCTGATTTCTTCTGCAAAAAAATTAACGCAAAGGCGCAACAGAGAGAAAGCGTAATTTGCATAACCCAGGAAACAAAAAGGACGCGGCAACTGGGAGCTGTCCGCGTCCTTTGATTATTGACTTTACCTTGTTCGGCTAACTACGATTTGGAAAACCAGGGAATGCCTATACGGCCGAATGTGTCCCCTTCGCGCACCTGGTACATAATGACCCCGGCCAGATGCATGAAAAAGAGCAGCATAAACAGCTTGGAAACCACGTCATGCACCGCACGGGGCGGGACATTCTCGATGCCTGCGGGGGTAACGCCAGCGGGTGACAGCCCCACGCCGCTCAGCAGCAGCATAGACACGCCGCTCACCACCATGAGGATGATGACCAAATAGAGCAGCAGATGGTTGACAGCGAAGGCCGTTTTCTGCGCCGCTTTCATATCTGCCGGGGCGTCGGGACGTTTATCGACAAAAATCCAGATTACTCGGGCCACTGTCAGCAGCAGCACCACCAGCCCGACGGTCACATGCAGTTGATACATTTGCGACTGCTGGGCACCGCCATCCAGGCGAGTCATGATGGTACCGCCAATGGCCAGCCCTACAATGAGCAACATGCTCAGCCAATGAAACAGTTGGGCGACACGGCCGTATTGCATTGAACTTCCCTTCACGTTTCTTCCTCCAATTGATTGAATGGTTTAAAAAATGGGGCACCTGCGGAGCTGCCTTTCTGGCATCAAACTGTGCTGGTTAGCCCTGAGCACACCCATCCTAATCTTAGATGCAATCAATCACAGAAAGTTACCCGCCGTAAACCCACTGCAGCACCTGCGGCGTCACAAACGACTCCAGCAGCGCGGCCAGCAGCAGCAGCGGAATCCCCAGCCCCAGCAAAACGCGCCAGAACTCAGCCGCGCGAATGATAAACATTTCGCTCAGAGAAATGTCCGACAGGGGGGCAAAGGTGACCGTTTCCCAGCGCAGCGCCGCCGCACCGATGAGCAGCAGCACGGGCAGCTCCACGATGGCGTGGGGCACCACCGTGGCCAGCAAAAACTGCGCCGGGCTTTCCCCTGCCATGTAGAACTGCATGGCGATGAAGCTGATGATGCCCCAGGGCAGCATAAAAATGAGCACGCCCAACACCCCCAGGGTAAAAATACCCAAAATCGTTTGCAGCAGCACCGCACGCACGTTTTGGCCCACAATAAACAGCGGCAAGGCGCGCAGGTACACTTCCAGCCCGGCCAGGTTGGTAAGCAAATTCTGCCCGTTCAGCTGCGTTTTAAGACCGTCGGGGAACGGGAATTCGCGGGCCATAAAGATGCCCACAACCGCTGCCCCGACCACCGCCAGCGCCAGCGCGCCCATCGGCAGCAGCAGGCTGGGCACGATGGCCACGGTTTGCTTAAACCAGGTGAGAGGATTGGGGTAACGGCCGTTGCCCAACAACGTCTTGCCGGAAAAATAGCCCCAAAAGTGGCGCACCATCCAGCCCAGACGAATCTGGTCGATGTCGCGACCCAGCAGCTCCTCCCGATTGAACAGGGACAGACCCATGCGCATAAGGAGAACGGCCGTAATCGTCAACGCCAGCAGCAGCCACCAGAGGCCGTCGTGATTGCCCCAAAAGAGCGCCGCCGCCTCCGCCTGAATCAAAATCGCCATCGGCACAATGATGAAGCTGGCCAGCAGATTGGCCGCGCGCACGCTGGTGGCCTGGCTGGAAACCACCACCGCCCCGGCCACCATGATGATGCCCTGGATCGTTGTGAGCAGAATCGTTTGCGCAATCAGCTGAAATTCAGGCCGCCAATCGACGCTGAAATAAAGCCCGATCATGTACACCGCCATGCCCAGGTAGCTGGCCGACAGCGGCGGCACCAACGCCGCCAGCATCTTGCCCGCGTACAGCTGGCCGTTGCTCAGCGGCGTCGAGAGCAGCGGCTCCATGCTCTTGCGCTCCTTCTCGCCGACAAACGTCTCCAGGGCAATGATGAGCGAAAACGACATCGGGAAGAAGCCCACCACCAGCAGCAGGAAGGGAATCAGCTGGTTGGCAATCACCTCCGCGCCAAAATCGGCCACAAAGTTGAGCAGGCGCGAGGCGGTAAAGTTCATCAGCGCCGGGAAAACCAGCGTGAGGACAAAGATGGGAATGATAATACGCCAGTCGCGGAACGAATCGCGAATTTCGCGGCGAGCGACCACCATCGCCATGCGAAAATCCTGTTGTGTCAGATATGTAGGGCGTGCCAGTGCAGTCATTTTGGGAAGCGCTCCTTCAAGGATTATTAACCGCGGAGGGCGCAGAGAACGCAGAGAAAATCTGCGCTAATCTGCGAAATCTGCGGATTCTTCTTTGTCAGTAACAACGCGCAGGTAGACCTGCTCCAAACTTTGCGAGATGGGCTGGAGCGAGATGACGCCCAGCCCCAACCCACCCAGGCAGCGCACCAGCTGCGGGTTGGTCACGTCTGGGTTATCGGT
>CAUJGI010000345.1 GCA_963169155.1 Chloroflexota bacterium | reverse complement strand
AGCTCCAGCAGGCGGATGGTGTGGCCGGTGGGGGCCGTGTCGAAAACGATGACGTCGAACTGTACCGGGCGGTCGGCTTCGTTGTCCAGCACCAGGAAGTCGGTGAAGCGGTCGAAGGCGGCAACTTCGGCGGTGCAGGGGCCGCTCATTTGCTCGTTGACCACTTCCACCATAGGCGCGGGGAAGATGTCGCGCAGCGGAGCCAGGGCGCGTTCTTTGTACTCTTCGGTGGCTGAATCGGGATCAATTTCCATCGCCCACAGGTTGGCAATACCGGTCAGCGGCGTCATGTGGTGGCCGATGGGCTGTTCAAAGACGTCGGCCAGGTTGGCGGCCGGGTCGGTGGTGATAATCAGGGTGCGCTGTCCGGCGTCGGCGTGGCGTACGGCCGTAGCGCAGGCCATGCTCGTTTTGCCGACGCCGCCTTTACCGGAGAAAAAGATAAATTGGGTGTTCATATAAGTTCCTCGTTGTTCATTCTAGAGGGGCAACGTGAAGCGTGAAACGTGAGAAGAAGGCTCATCACGTTTCACGTTTCACGCATGTTTCAAAAAAGCGTGTAGTTCTTCTAGAGAAGGGTATGCGCCGGTTTTGACGACCTGGCCGTGAACGGCCGTAATCGGCAGCGCCGCCATTTGCTGTTCCCGCACCAGGCGCATAACCTCGTTGTTGTTCATAAATTTGTGGGGATGGCTGGTCATCTGATAACGTTCAACGGCCGTTCCTTCAGCTTGCAGCGTCTGTATCATTTCGCTAACGTCCAGCAGAGTCTGGTCCAGTTCCGGGCCACACAGGCCGGTGGGGCAGCACATAGGGGGATCAAACAGTTCGACGACGGCCGTTTGGGGCAATGGGGCAATGTTCGGCGCGGTGTTAAAGAGAGAGATAGAGTCAGTCATGATGTATCAATTTCCTTTTTACTTCAAATTTTCTTGAACTAATTCCGCAAAAAAAATTAGCCCATTGCAATGTCGGTCATGGGCACAACCGCGCCTTGCGGCCCGCAAGACGGGCGGCGCGGCTGAATGCGGTCAGCGGCAAAAAAAGCGCCAAAAACCTGATTCAGCTCAGCCAAAGCCGCCTCGTTGATGGAAAAGTAGACCCAGCGCGCATCGACTGCGTCCCGCGCCACGTCAACCAACCCCATGTCGCGCAGAATGCTCATGTGGTGCGAGATGAGGTTGGGCGGCATCGCCAGCGCCTCGCCCAGTTCGCAGTTACAGTGGACTCCAGCCATCAGTAGATGGAACATTTGCAGGCGTTTGGGGTTGGCCAGCGCTTTGAGCTGCCGGGCTAATTTGTCTATGTTGAGGGAAGAAACGGCCGTTTCTGTCATCAGGCACCATTTAGTTCAAATTTTCTTGAAGTATACCCTCAAAGAGAAATTTGCCCAAAAAGCCTGGCAGGTTGTTTGCCTGCCAGGCTAAAACACGCTAATTCAGCGCATTGGCAATCCAGGTCTTAACTTCCGCCTCTTGGGGAATGCGGCCTGCGGCCACCAGCTTTTCATTGATCACCAGGCCTGGCGTAGACAGCACATTATAGGCCATGATGTCGGCATAGTCGGTCACTTTGACGATTTCGGCGTCGACGCCCATGCTGGCAACGGCACTTTTGGCCGCCGCTTCTACTTTTTGGCAGTTGGCACAGCCGGGTCCTAATACTTTTATCGATAACATAATTTTCCTCCAGATTGTGAAATGAATGGGTGTTGCGTAGCACCCTCTACCCACTTTCGGTAATTTTTTGTCAAAACAGGCTTCTGCATTGGCTTCAAACAGATCCAGCAGCCAAACAGTATTAGTTCAATAATTATTGAAGTATATCCGACTGTTGGCATCACGATTAGTTACAAATGTCATGCTTATGCCAGGAAGATTGAACAGCGAAAATGGCGTCTGCTATTATCCCTAACCGTCCGCCGCTTAGCGTTTGCCGTTCACCGCCAACCGCATATGCGGTACGGCCGTTTCCACACTCATAATCAGCAGCAGCGTCATCACCACTGCCGAGGTCAGGCACCAGGCACAGACGGCGCCAATGACAAACGGCTCCAGGTAGGTGAGATAGATGGAAAAGAGGACACCAAAACTACTCATCCCCAGCAGGGCAAACGCGGCGCGGCCATCGGCCTGCCACCGGCTCCAGCCCCAGGTGGCCAGAATAGCCAGGTAACCCATCACCCCCATCACGCCGATGGGAATGCCCAGGATGTAGGCGTATTCACTGGTCTGCACCGCGTTACAGTCGCCCACCGGGCCACAGAAGGCGGTCACGGCCTGGGTTTCTACATAAGCCAGGTAGGCGGCCACGGCCAGACCAACCAGCGCCAGCCAGGGCAAAAGGGTCCGGGGCCAGGCGGCGGGTTTGCTGGCTGTTGGGGCTTGCCGCGCCTGCCAGAGGCGAACGGCCGTATAGCCCAACGCCAGCACCATGCCCACCAGAATCACAATTGCCAGGGTAAAACCATCGCGAACGGCCGTTGATGTTTCTTCGCTCAGGACTGGTTCGGCGGCCGATTCAGCGATAGCTTCTACAGGTGGCGCCGTTTCTGGGGCTGAGGTAGGCATATTTTCCGGCAAAAATGGGATGTTAACGGCGGGTGCGGCGGCCACGGGCAGCAGATCGGCCAGTTCCGGGTAGCCAGGATAGGCCACGCCGCCAGCGGCCAGATAGCTCTTAATCAGATCGGGCAGGAACTCTCGTACCTGGTCCGAACCAATCAGCACATCATCCCCCATCAACAAAAACGGCACCCCGATCTCTTCTGGGGCCAATCCCAATGTTTGGCCCAGGGCATAGAGGCGGTCGGTGTCGGCCATTGTTTTTAGCTCGACCAGCAGAATGTCTAGCTGATCGCCATACTGCTGCTGCAGCGGTGGCAGGACGTAATCCAGCACCTCATGGCAGTGCGGACAGCCGTCCATCCAGAACATGACGGCCTGGACGACGGGCTGTTCCTGGGCAAAGGTGACTGTGGGGGAAACGGCTGTGCCACTCCACTACAGAACAATGAGTAACGAAACCATCAATCTCTGCTTCATCTTTTGTCCTTCATTCCTTTAGTAAACACGGCCATGCTGCGCCGCTTTTGCAAGCAGTATAACACGCTACCGAATCACGAAGTTGAACAGGTACCCCGTCAAAATAATGGCAAACGCCACAATGCTAACGAAGATAACGATCAGTTTGGTTTTGATGACACGCTTCAGAATGAGCATTTCCGGCAGGCTCAGAGCCACCACCGACATCATAAAGGCCAGCACGGTGCCCAGCGCTGCGCCCTTTTCCATCAGGGCATGAACCACAGGAATAATTCCGGCGGCATTGGAGTAAAGCGGCACGCCCAGCAGCACGCCAGCGGGCACGGCCCACCACGAGCTGCGGCCTAAAATATCCGCCAGAAA
>CAUJGI010000344.1 GCA_963169155.1 Chloroflexota bacterium | reverse complement strand
CTGTTATTTGATTGCTCGTGATCCGGGCCGGTTGCAGCTGTGGCTGGCAGGATTGGGTATGCTGGCCTTTGCCGCCGGAGTGGCCGCCTTGCTGCTGGGCACCTTTGCGCCATCGGCCAGCCTGGCGCTGACGCTGTACCGGCTGCAGCGGCTGTTTGTGGTGCTGCCTGCCCTGTTCTGGCTGGGGGCGATGGTCTGGCTGATTCCTAATCGGGCGGCGTGGCTGGAGCGATACGGCCGTCAGCAGTTATTGCTGGGCTTGAGTATGGCCTGCATCCTGGCGTATGGTGTGGCCATCAGCTTTATCATCCTGCCCGGCGCCCAGACCTTGCCACCCTGGGTGGCTACCTTCATTGCCCTCGATTTGTTCGTGTTTGGCCTGGTCATCACCCAGCTGGATGCCTCCGACAAGGGCGAAGCGTGGCTGTACCACTTTTTGCGCGCCTTTGACTACTCCTTTTTTACCGCCCTCATCTTTGGCGGGCAGGTTGTTTTGGTGATGCGGTATTCATTTGGCCTCAATTTTCCGCTGGTGCTGCTGCTGCTCAGCAGCGTGGCCGGATCGGTGCTCATCCAAACCTTTTCTGATCCGGTGCAGTCGGTGATGGATCGGATCGCCTTTTTTAATGCCCCGCAGCTGCGCCGGGTGCGGGCGGACCAGCGTGCCGAAGACAGCGCCGCACAGCGCCTGGATGCGTCGCTCAGTCCGCTGGAGCTGCCCCTGGCCGAGTTTGAGCGGCTGACGCGCCGCGCCCTCAGCCAGATGGGCGATCTGCCCAAGCTGGCCAGCAGCCCTCTGACGCGCCTGCCGTTGGTGGGGCAGCGGCTCGCCCAAAATGGCCAGGCGGAGGGCACGCTGGCCCGGGCCGCTGAGCTGAAGGCGCTGCTGACGGAAAGTATTACCAGGCTCCAGCCGCGTGATGAGGGCGACTTTGGCACGACAGACGCCTGGCGGCATTACAACGCGCTTTATTTTCCGTACGTGGTGGGGTTACGGCCGTACAGCCGCCGCGCCTTCCATGATGATGATTACCAGGATGTGCTGGCCTGGTTCCAAAGCCAGGTGCCCGAACGAACCCTCTACAACTGGCAAACGGCCGCCGCCCGCCTCGTCGCCCGCGACCTGCGCGAACGCGCCCGCCGCCTTTCCCCGTAATCGGTAATCGGTGAACGGTAATCGGTGGGCGGGTGAAGACTAACTGCTTGCCGATTACCGATAACGGATTACCGAACATTGGCACCATTTGGCACTACTTTTCATAGACCTGGCAGTGAAAAAAGCGGTACGGTACCGCCATTAACCAAATTGTGTACCCAAAAATGGAGGTGTACCGATGCAATCTCAAACTCTTTCCCGCCAGGGCCAGGCTGTGAGTGAAACCGCTTTTCTGCGCCGCGCCTTGCAAAGTGATGCGCTTTTTTCGCTGCTGAGCAGCCTGGTTTTTATCTTTGCTGCCGGGCCGCTGGCCCGGTTTATTGGCCCGGGTATGCCAGGCTGGCTCATTATGGCCATTGGCATCAGCTTTGTGCCGTTTGTGGCCAGCATTTACTGGATCACCACGCAGATTGAGGCGCGGTGGAATTACGCGCGTATCATCGCCTATTTGAATTTTGTCTGGGTGGTGGCCAGCTATCTGGTGCTTTTTGCCGGTTGGTCGCAGTTCACCGGAGCTGGACGCTGGTTCATTGCCCTTCAGGCCGAAGTCATTTTTGTCCTGGGTGTTTTGCAAATTGTGGGCTTGCGGCGTTTGAAGCGGTAAACGAAAGACCCTAAGGGTTTCAACGCGACAAATTTGTCATGTGAACGACTAAACCCTTAAGGTCTTGTCCACACGACTGTTGGAGAGCCTGTCAGCCAGTGGCAGGCTCTTTTTCTTGTGTGATATACTTCGCCCTTCAAATTACAAGTAACAGGAATTCGCCAGTTTGGCGGTTTTTGATGGGATCGAAGGAAAGTAGATGAGATTGAAGAATGCCAAAGAAATTGCCCGTATGCGCGATTCTGGCCGGATGGTGGCCGAATGTTTTGCCTTGCTCGAAGAAAACATTCGCCCCGGCGTGAGCATCCGCACACTGGACCAGATGGTGGAAAAATATATCGCCGACCAGGGGGCCGAGCCGCTGTACAAAGGGTATAAGGGCAGCGCCAGCAACCATCCCCCATTTCCGGGGGTCATTTGCGCCTCGGTAAACCACGAAATTTGTCACGGTTTGCCCGATGACCGCATCTTGAACGACGGCGACATTATTGGCGTTGATATTGGCCTAAAGTATCGGGGCTTCTGCGGTGATGCCTGCTACACCTTCCCCGTGGGGCAGATTGCGCCCGCCACGCAGCGGCTGCTGGATGTGGCTAAAGAGGCCCTGGACGTGGGGGTGCGGGCCGTCAAACCCGGTGGCTATCTCAGTGACATTGGCCGGGCGATTCACGAGCTGGCTGATGCGCGCGGCGTTGCGGTGGTGCGTGAGTGGGGGGGGCATGGGATCGGCCGTATTTTGCACGATTCCCCTTCCGTGCTGCATGTGCGCCAGAGCAGCAATGGCCCCAAGTTGCGCCCCGGCATGACCTTTACCATCGAGCCGATGATCAACCAGGGCGGCCACGAGTGGATTTTGCTGCCGGATGGCTGGACGGTGATCACCAAAGATGGTTCGCTGTCGGCGCAGTATGAGCACACCGTGGCGGTTACGTCCAACGGGGTTGAGGTTTTGACCCGGCTGTAGAGAAAAATGAAGAAGATTGGGCTGCCGCAGCATTCTAATCTGGAATGCTGCGGCCGTTTTTGTTTAATCGGTGGTTTTAGCTAATTGGCGGAGAGTTTTGCAAAAATGATTGCCGTCAAATTTGCCAATTACTTAACGGGGGTGGGGGGAGAAACGGCCGTAGCCTCCGCACTCTCCCCAATGATGGGCGAACTCAACCGGGTATTGTCGGCCCAGGGATCCATTTTGAACAGCTTGAAGTAGGTGTACCGGCTTACCACAGCAATCGAACCCAGCACGGGCACGATGATCAGCGCGGTCACCACCCCGGCCAGCGACAGCGATCCCACAATGGCGATAAAGATGATGGCTGGATGAATCTGCAGGCTGGAACTCATGACGCGGGGCCGCAGCCAGATATTCTCGATGCCCTGAATGGCCAGGTTAAGCGCCAGCACGATGACCGCAAACAGCGTGTTGGAAATGTCTAATGTGTTCGAACCGGCCAGCAAGGCCACCAGCGTGGCAATCGTCATGACAATTGCCGGGCCAACCGACAGCAGCACGTCGAAAATGGCAGCAAAAACGCCAAACAGAATGGCACCGGGCAGGCCAAGAATGAGGGAACCGGCCCCCGTGAGCAGCCCCACGATGATGGACAGGCGCAGCTGGCCGCGAAAATAGCGGTTCCACACCAGCTTGATTTCGCCATACAGCCGCCGAAAGTCAGATTCAAATGGATCTGGTGCCCAGCTAAACAGCCAATCGCGCAGCTTGCCCCAATCTTGCAGCAGGTAGTAGGTGGCCACCAGCACCACGGCAATCCAGCCCAGGTTGGTGGTGCTGGTTTGCAGCAGCTCCACGATGATGTCGGCTCGAATAAATGAGGAAACCAGCTCAGAAAGATCTCTTTCAGGCAACAGGCCGTTCAGCGAGATTTCGGTGTTGAGGATAATGATGGGTTCAGACAGATACTCTTCCTGGGTTTGGGTCATCAGGGTCTGCATTTCGGCCAGGAAGCTGGCGGTTTGTTCTGGAATCGCCGGGATGAAGATGATGGTGACGGTGATGATGGCTGCCAGAGAAAGCAGGTAGACGAAAAAAACGACCAGGGAGCGGGCGACGCGCGCCCGCTCATTGACCAGGGTGACGATCGGGTTCAGAAGGTAGGCCAGCAGGGCAGAAATGGCCAGCGCCCCGATGAGCGCCTGGGCGGCGGTGATAAACCAGATGCAGCCTGCTAAAACCAGGGCAAATACAAAATAGCGTGTTGTTGTACTCCACTCTTTATTCATAAACTCCACAATGCGTGTTTGGAAATTTATACGCCCATTAGCTGTTCACGACATAAGCTTAACAGGATTCTAGCGAAATTTGGGTTAAAGGTGCAACTGTTAACCGGCGCTGCCAGCGCTGACTGTACGCAGGAAAAGCGGTTTTGCTGCAGCCTTGGGCAAAAAACAAGTTGATTTTGTGAACGGCCGTCTACTTGTGTTAGACTGCGCCCGCTGCAAAAAGCCACAGAGAAAAACGAGAAAGTTGAGCCAAAATCTCTGTGACTTCTGTGGCCAAAGTTGAAACGAAGGTGAGGCATGTTTTTGTATTTGTTGCAAGGATTGGGCTATGGCGGCGCGGCGGCGGCGCAGCCGGGGCCGTTTCAGGCGTATTTGCTGTCGCAAACGCTCAAGAATGGGCTGCGCAGCACGCTGGTGGCAGCGTTGGCGCCGCTGATGAGCGACGGGCCAATTGTGCTGCTGGTGCTG
>CAUJGI010000343.1 GCA_963169155.1 Chloroflexota bacterium | reverse complement strand
GAACCGCTGCTCATCGGCGGCAAAGGCGCGGGTGTGGAGATGACGGCTGCTGGCGTGCTGGGGGATATGATTGGGTTGGTGCGGGAGCAGTGAGCGGTAATCGCCGCGTGGCGACCGATTACCGATTACCGTTCACCGTTTACTCGTCTTCTTCTACTAACAAGAAAAACGGCACCGAAATCGGGCTGCGGTTGCGCTGGAGCGGCACATCGGCCCCGTCGGGGTCAAATTCGTCTGGCTCGCCCGCGTTGAGGTAGAGGGTGACGTACAGCGTGTCCGTTGCCAGGGTGGGGTCGATGGAGATGGCAATGTCGTGGCTGACGCCGGGGGGAACGGCCGTAAACCCCAACACCTCCCCGCGCTGCCCATCCTCATCCGCCTCGATGGCTACCCAGGTGGGCACGTTTACCACCACCAGGACCACCGTCAGCACCGCCGACGCCGTGCCCGTGCTGGGCAGCGGCTGATCGTCCACAATCAGGTAGTTGCCTGGCGTCAGGCTAAATGTGACCGTACCGGGCAAACGGCCGTCGTACAACACCGGCTGATCGACGCGCGGAAAGTCAAAATCATCACCCGGCTCCGTATCTTCATGCAGCCGCAAATGCAGCACATTGGTAGCCGCCGATTCCAGCACTTCCACCATAACCCGCTCATTCAGCCCATCTTCCAGCGGCGCGGAGCCAATGATCAGCCCTGGCGCGCCGTTGTCATCAAAGTAAGCCACCAGCCAGCCTGGCCCGTTGCTGATGACCCGCTCCACTTCAAACGTGCCATCCACCAGCGGCTGGTCCAGCACATAGATGTCTATGGGAAATGTGACGTGGAACGCGGCCACCACCGGCTCGTCACCAGCCAGCAGCGGCTCATCTTCTGCCTGGTAGTCAAAATGCAGCGGCTCGCCGTTGTCGGCGTAAAGAGCAGCGTACAGCGTGGGCGTGCCGTCACGCCAGGGGATGGTGAGGGCAATGTCCTCGTGCCGCCCGGCCGCAACCGGAACCACGCCCAACAGCGGACCGATACGGCCGTCCACCTCCCCATGAATCGCCAGCCAGCCATCTTGCGGCAGCAAAACGTTCGCCACACGCACCACGCCGTCCTCGCGCACCGCCTGCTCGGCCACCTCAATGACCGGTTCCGACAGCTGAAAGTCCAAATCGAAGGAGGTGGCAATCTGGGCCGATTCCCATTCCAGGGGCACATCCGGTCCGTCGGGGAATTCAAATTCGCCGCTTTCGCCCGCGTCGTTGTGCAGCAGCGCTACCAACCGGGGCGTGGCCAGCTGCGGGTCGATGGTCAGCGTGAGATTTTGGTTGAGGCCGGTGGTAACGGCCGTAAAACCCAGCACCTCACCCAGTTCGCCGTCGGGCATGGCGTACAGCACCAGCCAGCCATCCTCCGGCGAAACCACGCTGGCAATTTGCAGCGCACCAGCATCGGTCAGCGGCTGGTCGGCGGCGTTGATGAGGGGCACGGCGGGCGTAGGCACCGGGGTGCGGATCGGGGTGGGCACGTCGGTGGGGATGAGGGGGGCGGCCGTTTCCGCTGCGGTAACTGCCAGAGTAGGTACGGCCGTGGCACCGTTTTCTTCAGCACAGGCCGCCACAGCCAGCAAAAGCAGAGCAAGCCCCCACACCCAACGCAATTGTTTAATCCTTTTCATAAGCAATCCAGTGCAACATCACTCGTTTTTGCCTGCCTGATCAGGCGGGCAAAATTGTAGGGTAGATGCCTATTATCTCAAACTGTTACCTAGTTTACACTCATCCATCGCTTGCTACCTTAAGATTGGTGTATAATACCAAACAGTACTGTAATACTATCTGTAACCTTGTTCGTTGATAATTGTGGCACCGAGCATTTCACCCAAGACAGTGTCGTTTGCGTAATCAGTAAAAGTTGCTAAGGAAGGGAAAAAGCCGTGGGTAATGAAATTGCAAAGCGTATTGAACTGGAAAAGCGGGAGCGGATGCTGCATGAGCGTCTGGCTGAAGATACCCGTCGTTTACAGTCAGCCCGAGTGCATCTGAAGCTGTGTGAAGATGCTCTAGAGCACACTCTGGCCGAACTGCACGAAGTTAAAAATGAAAAGAAAGCGATCACCGGACTGCTGGAAAGCATGTGGAATGGCAATACATCTGGTGGCTCTTTGGAAACAGCTTAGCTTCTACATATTTATTTAATCTCTCTTATTCTTCCCCACTACACACCATCCAACCGAACAAACAGCGAGCCGAGACCACACTCGGCTCTTTTTTTGCCTATTTTGGCGGATCGGCCTGCCAGGACATGGTCGCGCCGTTGGTGGTGACGCGGATGGTGCCCAGTTCATCGGTACGCAGCACGACGGCGCCTACGGCCGTTGCCCGTTCCAGCATCTCGGGGGCCGGATGGCCAAAGCGGTTGTCCACCCCTGCCGACACGATGACAATCTGGGGCTGCACAGCCTGAAGCATGGGCATACTGCTGGATGAGTTGGAGCCGTGATGACCGGCTTTGAAAACGAGGGCGGTTAACGGCCGTTTCGCCGCTAACATTTCCGCCTCCCCCGCCTGCTCAGCATCTCCGGTAAACAAGAAGGTGAAATCGCCATAGACCAGCCGCATGGCAACAGAATTCTCGTTGCGGTTATCCTCTACGAGCACCGAACCGGGATGCACCACCTCCAGCCGCACCCCATCGCCAAATTCAATTACCTCGCCCGCCTGCACAGGCCGGATTTCCGTAGCCTGAGTCTCGGCGGCGGTCAGCACTTCATCGTAGATAGGCGATGTGCCAAAACCTTCGCCGTTGGTAATAAGCTGGTTTACCCGGTAGCGGTCAAACACGCCGACCAGGCCGGAAACGTGGTCAGCGTCGGCATGGGTGGCCACAAGCAGATCGATTTCCCTGTCCCAGAACGGCATCTGCCGCCCCAGCTGGTCGTTGAGGATGCTGGGGTAGAGGCCGCCATCGACCAGTATTTGCCGCCCGCTGGGCGTCTGAATGAAGGTGGCATCCCCCTGCCCCACATTCATAAAAACGATGTGCAGCTGGCCATCGGGCTGGGTCATGCCCCAGCTGAAGATGAGCACGGCCGTCACCCCCGCTGCCCCCACCGCCAACCGCTGGGTGATGTTTTGGCGAACGGCCGTCCAAATCTGGTCCCGCTTTTCCACCGGTTGTTTACCTAACCAGGTGAGCGCGGCAATGGCGGCAAAGATGCCCACCACCCCCGCCGTGGAAACCGTCAGCGGAACGGCCGCTCCCGGCACAGCAGCAAAGAGGCGGACCATCCAGATGGTGTAGCCCAGAAAAAGCCAGGCAACCCAGGCCAGCAGCTGCCCCACCGCCGGAACCACCAGCCCCACCAGCGTCGCCAGTCCGCCCCAGATCATCACCGCAGGCTGCACGGGCAAAATCAGGGCATTGGCCAGCAGGCTGATGATGGAGAGCTGGCCAAAGTAGCCGATCATCAACGGCAGGGTCAAAATTTGGGCGGCAATGGTCAGAATGACGGCTTCGGACAAAACGCCCATCACCTTTTCCACCCACTCCCGCACCAGCCAGCGCTGCAAGGCGCGTCGTGCCCACTGCGTCAGCGGGTCGGCGTAGAGCATAAGGCTGAGGGTAGCGGCAAAGCTGAGCTGGAAGCCAACATCCCAGAGGGTAAACGGCCGTAAAACCGTCATCACCCACCCGGCCAGGAAGAGCGAGGCAAAGGCAAAATTCGGCCGTCCCAGCCAGCGGGTTGTCACCAGATAAATGCTCCCCATCAGCGCCGCGCGCACCACAGAGGCATCTGCGCCCACCAAAACGGTGTACAGCGAGATGCCCACCAGGGCAAAAACCACCGCCCCGCGCGGTGAAAGAAACGGTTCGGCCAGCCGCACCAAAATCGCCACCAAAATGGCAATGTTAAACCCACAAATATCAAACCAAAACGAACTTCCCGTTCAGCCTGACTTTTCCCATCTTTCCAGAGAAAACAGAGGTGACGCATGCAGCGGATTAACCACCTTATTTCTCTTTTGTCAGCGCTGCTGGTCTTGTTTCTGGCCGGCAGCGCCTTCTTCCTGTCCTTTGAATCTCTCAGGGACTTAGCCGTTCAAATTGGTGTAAGTCAGAAGAATGCCTGGCTGTATCCCGCCATCATCGACGGCGCAATCATCGTTTTCAGCCTAAGTGTCCTACGGGCCAACCTGGCTCGCGAGCGGACCATGTATCCCTGGGTGCTCGTTTCTGTGTTCACTTTGTTGAGCGTGGTGCTGAACATCATCCATGCCCAACAAGAGTTGCTGGCTCAATTTCTGGCCGCCATTCCACCAATTGCCTTATTTCTGTCTTTTGAGCTGCTGTTGGCGCAGCTGAAGGAAACTGCTGTGCGATTGGAAGCCCAAACCAGCCTGGCTGAAATCAATCGGGAAATCAAAGAAAAGGAATCCGAATTAATCGCTCTTGTTCGGGAGCGTTCGGAAACAATTGAAAAGCTGGAAGAGAAAATCGGACGTTTGACCGAACAAAAGGGTCAACTGAAAACCGAATTTCAAGTTAACTCGAACGGAAATATTGGCTCAAAAGCGTCCGAATCTGACACAATTGGACGGGCACGCCAACAGCGAACGACCAAAAAGCAGGAAGCGATGCACCATTTGCTGGAGCTTATTCGAACGAATCCGAGTGCGACACTGTCCGAATTGGCGGGAGATATCGGACGGTCGAAATCAACAGTTGGTGGGTATTTGTCCGAATTGCAGTTAGCTGCGTTGATCGAAAAGGGGGAGTTTGGCTGGCAGGTTGTAGAAAATGTATCTATCTAAGAAGTGGCTGCATTTTGCTGTTCGACCTCTATGATGAGTCGAATTTATGCCAGATTGCATTTTGCCCATTTATAGATGTGTATGGACAATTAAGACATGAAAATGATGTTCCGATGCAGGAGGGTCACATTATGAGAAAAGCAATTATTTATTGTCGTTCAGCTACGGCCGATCAACTGTCAAACGCTCAAATGTCCAGGCAACAAGAGGATTGTTTGGCATACGCGAGAGCTCATAATTACGAAGTCATAGAAGTAATCACTGAAGCTGGTCTTAGTGGCCTGGATCAAGCCCGACAAGGTTTACAGAAACTAATGGCTTTGTGCGACGAAAATGAAATAAAGGCTGTGGTTACAAGTGACATAGACCGTTTGTCTAGAGATTGGCACCACATTAATAGCCTATTGCAAAGCTTTGTTGATAAAGACATCGAGCTGATTACTTTAAATAAATTCTGAGCACACTCGCTGACACCGGAGCATCCTGCGTGCCAATCCTACCCGAGAGCGGACAGCGTATCTCTGGATGTTTGGTTCTGTGTTCACCCTGTTGAGGGTGCAGCTAAACATCATCCATGCCCAACAAGAGCTACTGGCTCAGTTCCTGGCCGCCATTCCACCGGTGGCTTTGTTTCTCTCTTTTGAGCTGCTGCTGGCGCAGTTGAAAGAAACAGCTGGCGATTGGAAGCACAAAACAGCCTGGCTGAAATCAATCGCGAAATCAAAGAAAAAGAATCAAAGCTGGTTGAAATTGCCCGGGATCGTTCGGCAACCATTGAAAAACTGGAAAGAGAAATCGGACAATTAACCGAACACAAGAACCAGCTGAGTTCCGAAATGCAAAATCATTCTGTTACCCAGGAACTCAAAAAACCGTCCGAATCTGTCACAATTGAACACGCTCGCCAAACCCGAACCGCCAAAAAGCGAGAACTGATGCAGCAGCTCTTAGAAACCTTCCAAACAAAACCCAATGCCACGCTGTCCGAATTGGCCCATATAATCGGACGCTCTAAATCACCCATCGGCGGTTATCTGTCCGAATTGGAAGCATCTGGGTTCATCCGAAAGAGTGAGCCTGGCTGGTCCGTTTTCCAATCGCCAGGTGACTGAGCCACAGAAAAAGGAACAACCATAGCTGTGTCAACAAAGAAGCCTCAAAGCCACAAGGGAGTAAGATTCGCCATTTACACCAGGTACTCTTCAGAGCTGCAAAACGAACTCAGCCTGGAAGCACAGGAAACGCGCTGTCGCCGCGCTATCAGCGAGCGGAAGGGCAAACTGGTTGCTGTGTTCAGCGATGAGGCACGCAGTGGTTGGAGCCTGGAAAGAGACGGGTTTCAAAATCTCTGCCGTGCCGCCGAACTGAAAAAGTTTGACGCCATCATGTTCTGGAAGTTTGACCGCCTGACCCGCCATCATGATCACGCTGTCATGATCAAAATGCTGCTGCGGCACGAATACGGCTTAAAACTCTACTGCGTTGAGGGTTTTTCAGAAGATGAGGATAACTCGCCGTACACTGCGATGATGGAGCAGATGCTGGCTATCATCTCCGCCTTCTACTCCCAGAACCTCAGCAGTGAAACCAAACGCGGCAAGTACCAACGGGCAACCAAAGGTGAATACAACGGCAGCGTGCCGCCCTTGGGCTACGAGCTGGTCAGAGTGTCTGAAGCCACAGCCGAACGGCCCGCTGGCCTCTACATCATTCTCCGCATCGCCGCGTCTTTGACAACATCTTTGTGGAGCGTCTTTGGCGCACCGTCAAGTATGAAGACATTTACATCAAGGAGTATGCCACCGTGCCGGCTCTATTCACCGGCCTGAGTGACTACTTCGACTTGTACAATTGCGAACGGCCGCATCAGAGCCTGGGCTACTACACACCAACCACGCTTTAGTGTGGTGTTACTCGAAAAAATGATCAACCTTTTTTGAGGGTTATTTATTGCTTAAAGTTTCTTCTGTTTGGTAGGCTAGTTGCACGGCCGTTTCCGCTACCAAATCATATGCCTTTACCAGCCAGCGACCGGCATCTGGGAAAAAGTCGGGGTCGCCTAAGCGCTCCAGCAGGGGATACAGTTCTTCGGCCGCGGCAATATGTACGGCAATACTTTTCAGTTCTGGACCAGTCTGCCAGAAGTTTTGTAAGGATTCGGATAGAGGGAGTGCGGGGCTGTATTCAGGGGGAACGGCCGTTTTCACCTCATCTTGAGTCGTGCCCAAAGAAGCCAGAATCTCTTCTTGTGCTTTGCCCCGCAGGCGAAATAGCAGAAATGGGTCCTCGTCGAACCGCTCAGCCAAAATATAGTGTACCGCCGCCAGATGCTTGCACACGGCGGCCGGGTCGGGGCAGCTGCACTCCTGGATCAACTCTC
>CAUJGI010000342.1 GCA_963169155.1 Chloroflexota bacterium | reverse complement strand
ACCCACCAGGTTGCTGCGATGAATGCGCTCGTAGCTTTCGGCAACGACCATCCGTATGCCCAGCAGCAGGGTGCCTTTGGCGGCCCAGTCGCGCGAACTGCCCATGCCGTAATCCTTCCCGGCCAGCACCACCAGCGGCGTACCGTCCGCCTTGTACTTCAGCGAGGCGTCGTACATCGTGGTGACTTCGCCGGTAGGCAGGTATTTGGACCAGCCACCTTCGGTGCCGGGAGCCATCTGGTTGCGCAGGCGCACATTGGCAAACGTACCGCGCGTCATGACCCGGTCGTTGCCGCGCCGCGAGCCGTAGGAATTAAAATATTGCGGCGCGACATCCCGCTCCAGCAAATATTCGGCCGCCGGACTGTTGCGCGAAATCGAACCTGCCGGAGAGATGTGGTCTGTAGTGACCGAATCGCCCACCTTCACCAGCACACGCGCCCTTTCGATATTTTCGATGGGCTTTACTTCAGGCGTCAGCTCGGTGAAAAAGGGTGGTTCCTGAATATAGGTCGATTCTTCACTCCAGGCGTAAATTTCGCCACCGTGCACCGGAATCTTGTTCCACTCCTCGTTGCCGTCGTAGACGTTGCCGTACTGCTCATGGAACATGTCAGCCGACATCGTTTTGCGCACCGTCTCGCTCACTTCCTGGCTGCTGGGCCAGATATCTTTCAGGTAGACCGGCTCGCCCGCGTTGTTGGTGCCGATGGGGTCGTTGACCAGGTCGATGTCCGTAGTGCCTGCCAGGGCATAGGCCACCACCAGCGGCGGCGAGGCCAGGTAGTTGGTTTTGGTCAGCGGATGCACCCGCCCTTCAAAGTTGCGGTTACCGCTGAGCACAGACGAAACGACCAGATCGCCCGCCTGGATGGCATTACTCACCGGGTCCGGCAGCGGGCCAGAGTTGCCGATGCAGGTGGTGCAGCCAAAACCGACGATGTGGAAACCCAGCTGCTCCAGATACGGCAGCAGCCCCGACTTCTTGAGGTAATCCTCCACCACGCGGGAGCCAGGGGCCAGGCTGGTTTTGACATACGGAGCCACCGTCAGGCCCGCTTCGACGGCCTTTTTGGCCACCAACCCGGCACCGAGCATGACACTGGGGTTTGAAGTGTTGGTACAGCTCGTAATGGCGGCAATCACCACCGCCCCGTGGCCAATTTCCACGTCGTGGCCATTAGAAACGGTCGCCGTGCGCGTTAATTCCTCTTCCTTCAAGCCCAACCCCTGCGGGCCAACTGGGGCCAGCAGCGACTCGCGGTATTTGGTTTTCATGTTAGAGAGGAGGATGCGGTCCTGCGGCCGTTTTGGTCCGGCCAGGCTGGGCAGCACTGTGCCCAAATCGAGCTCTACCACGTCGGTAAATTCGGGATCGGGCATGTCGTTGCTGTGGAAGAGACCCTGCGCCTTGCAATATTTCTCCACCAGATCGACCAATGCCTCAGGACGGCCGGTGCTGCGCATGTAGTTGAGCGTCTCATCATCCACCGGGAAGTAACCCACGGTTGCGCCGTACTCAGGGCACATGTTGGCGATTGTTGCCCGGTCAGCCAACGTCATGCTGCTGAGGCCGGGGCCGAAAAATTCAACAAACTTGCCCACCACACCCTTCTGTCGCAGCAGTTCCGTGACGACTAGCACCAAATCGGTGGCGGTGGTGCCTTCCGGCATCGCCCCGGTGAGGCGAACGCCAACCACTTCGGGCGTGAGCATGTAAATCGGCTGGCCAAGCATGACCGCTTCGGCCTCAATGCCGCCCACACCCCAGGCCACCACGCCCAGGCCGTTGATCATCGTCGTATGGGAATCGGTGCCCACCAGGCTGTCGGGAAAGGCGACGGTGTCATCCCCGTCTTGCTTTGTCATGACCACCTTTGCCAAATATTCCAGGTTTACCTGGTGTACGATGCCGGTTGCTGGCGGCACCACGCTGAAGTTCTTAAACGCCTCTTTACCCCACTTGAGGAATTCGTACCGCTCCCGATTGCGCACAAATTCGCGCTCGGCGTTAAAGAAGAGGGCAGCGGCCGAGCCAAACTGGTCAACCTGTACCGAATGGTCGATGACCAGGTCCACAGGCACGATGGGGTTGATCTTCTTGGGATCGCCGCCCAGTCGGGCCATGGCCGAGCGCATCGCGGCCAAATCGACCACGGCGGGCACGCCAGTAAAATCCTGCAAGATGACGCGCCCGGGTTTGAAAGGCAGTTCGTCTTTCTGGGGATTTTTGGCGTTCCATTTGGCCAGATTTTCCACGTCTTCAGGGTTTACTTCATAGCCATCACAGGTGCGCAGCAGGGCTTCCAGCAGCACTTTGATGGAAAAGGGCAGCCGGTCGATGTTGCCAAATTGGGACAGTTTGTCTAGCCGATAGTAGGTAACGTCGGTGCCGGGCAGTTGGGCGCGGGCACCGAAGTGGTCAAATAGTTTATTCATGGTCATACCTCGTGGTTTACTCGGGTTTGTAACGTGGGGGTATTATAGCGGAAATGGTGGAGGGAGAAACGGCCGTTTCCCCAGTCACTAAAACCAGCGCAGTTACAAGGTTTTTCAAAAGTCTACATTAGCAGCCAATAGGACGCGGATGAACGCGGACGAGCGCTGATTGGCAGCTTTCCGCGTCCAAAATTTGCGAGAATTGAAAAGCTCTGGCGAAACTTTTGCCGAACGGCCGTCTTGCAGATAAGGTTATATTGTTTACTTCCCATAAAAGGAGTCGATCATGGTTAGCACAGTCGTTTTGCTCAACGTGGAGCGGGGAAAAATTAATGAAGTCGGCGGCCGTTTGGCCGAAATGAAGGGGATTAGCGAGGTGTTTAGCGTCGGCGGCCGTTTTGACCTGGTGGCCATCATTCGCGTGCCGGACAATGAAACGATGGCCGAGCTGGTGACGGAAAAGATGCTCACCGTGCCCGGCATCACCAACTCCGAAACGCTCATCGCCTTCCGCGTCTTCTCTAAACACGATCTGGAAAGCATGTTTTCCATCGGCATTGATGAATAAAGCTGTTTAACTGATTTACCCAACACTGAACACACCCTACATGAATATGAAAAACAAC
>CAUJGI010000341.1 GCA_963169155.1 Chloroflexota bacterium | reverse complement strand
CTTTGGCTGGCGCTGATCACGCTGGTGGTACTGAGCGGTGCTGGCTACTATTTTTATTCCCAGAGTATAGCTTCGGCCGCAGAAGCGGGTGAGGCAGAAGCGGCAGTGCAAACGGCCGTTGCCCGGCAAGGCGAACTGGTGATCTCTACGACCGGGGCGGGCAGCGTTGTGGCGGCACAGGAGGTGTCGCTGGCGTTTGGGGCCAGCGGTATGCTGACCGAACTGCTGGTGCAGGTGGGCGATTCAGTCAAAGCGGGGGATGTGCTGGCGCGGGTGGACGATACGGCCGCTCAAGAAGCCCTCACCAACGCCCAGATTGCCCTGACCAAAGCGGCCATGCAAACGGACGCCAGCGCCACCCAAACCGGCATCAGCTACGACGATATCAGCCTGACTAATGCCCAAATCTCCCTGGAACAGGCTCAGGCCAATTTGGATGATCTGCTGACCTGGACGCCAGACGAAGACACAATTGCCCAGGCGCAGGCGTCCCTGGCGGCGGCGCAGGCGGGCTACAGCGCTGCCTCCGGGCAGGCGGTGGCCACCAGCAACAACCTTGAGCTGGAAGCGATGAGCCTGGCCGATGCCGAAGCGGCCGTGGTGACCGCCCAGGAAGCGTATGATCTGGCCTTTGATCCGGGGCGTGAGTGGGAGCTGTACACCAACGATCCATCGTGCCAGGCCGGGCAGTCGTACCCGGACTGCACAGGGCAGCCGTACAGCACCCGGCTGACCAACGAGCGCCAGTCGGCCAGCAACGGGGTTGCCCGCGCCGCCGAGAATCTCTATGTGGCCCAGCTGAACTATGAATCGGCGGTGGCCAGCAGCGGCAGCAGCAGCCTGGCCAATGCTAACAGCTCAGTATTAAACGCGCAGTTGACGCTGGAAGCCGCCCAGACCGGCCCTACGGAAGATGAGATTGCCGCGGCAGAAACGGCCGTCCGTCAGGCCGAACTTTCCCTCAAGCAGGTGATGCTCAATGTGGAGTCTAACCAGCTCAATCTGACCCAGGCGCAGCTGAACGTGGCGGCTGCCGAGGAAACGGTGGCGGCCACTGAACTTGTCGCACCGCTGGACGGCACCATCATGTCGATTAACTACGATGTGGGTGAAAACGTGAGCGGCGTGATGCTGACCCTGGCCAACCTGGAAACGCCGATGATTGAGGCGTACCTGGACGAGAGTGACCTGAACATGGTGGGGCTGAATTATGAAGTGGAGGTGGTGTTTGACGCCCTGCCGGATGACAGTTTTGTGGGCACGGTGGTGCAAATTGATCCGCAGCTGGTGAGTGAATCGGGCATTACGGCCGTACGCGCCCTCGTCGAGCTCAACGAAGATTCATTTGCCAAACCACAAACCCTGCCCATTGGCCTCAACGCCACGGTGGAAGTGATTGGTGGCCGGGCGGAAAATGCGGTTCTGGTGCCCGTTGAGGCGCTGCGCGAAATTTCGGAGGGCCAGTACGCCGTCTTTGTGCTGGAAAATGGCGAACCGACGCTGCGTTTTGTCGAGGTGGGCATTATGGATTTCACCTACGCGCAAATCCTCTCTGGAGTTGAAGCGGGTGAAGAAGTGACCACCGGTATTGTGCAAACGCAAAGCGAGTAAGGCAAACAGGTCAGAGGCCATCATGAAACCAATTATTAAAACGACCGAACTGCGCAAAGTGTACGGCATGGGCGATATTCAGGTGCAGGCGCTGGACGGGGTGGACATTCAAATTAACGAAGGCGAGTTTGTGGCGGTGATGGGGCCGTCTGGCTCCGGGAAGAGCACGCTGATGAACATCCTGGGCTGCCTGGATCGTCCAACCAGTGGTTCCTATTACCTGGCTGGCGAGGATGTGGGCGGCTTGAACAAGGTGCAGTTGGCAAGCATCCGCAATCGGCGTATTGGCTTTATTTTTCAATCGTTTAACCTGCTCCCTCGCACGTCGGCGCTGCGGAATGTGATGCTGCCGCTGGTGTACAAGCGAGAAAATCAGGTGTCGCCTGGTGAGCGCGAGGCGCTGGCGATGGCGGTGCTGGAATCGGTGGGCCTCGCCGACCGGGCGCACCACGAACCCAACGAGCTGTCCGGCGGGCAGCGGCAGCGGGTGGCCATCGCTCGCGCCCTTATCAATGACCCGGTATTGGTGATGGCCGACGAGCCAACCGGGAATCTGGACAGTAAAACGGGGCAGGAAATTATGGAACTGCTGCATACACTGCACGAACGCGGCCGTACGATTTTGATGGTCACCCATGAGCCAGACATTGCCAGCCAGACCGAACGGTCAATTGTGCTGGTGGACGGGCGGGTGGCCTCAGACGGCCGTACCACTCCCGGAGGTGCCGTATGACCACCACCGCAGTTACCCCCGTTGAGAAGCCAGAAGTGGGGCAGGGCGATACGGCCGTTGCCGCCATCATCAGCCCGGTGGAGATTGGGCGCATTGCCTGGGAAGGCGTGGTGCGCAACAAGGTGCGCTCTCTGCTCACCATGCTAGGCGTCATCATCGGCGTGGCGGCGGTCATCATCATGATTGCCATCAGCGCCGGGACGGAAGCGACGATTGCTGAGCAGATCGAGGGGCTTGGCTCCAATTTGGTGTTCATTCAGGCCAGCTTTGGCCGGGGTGGCCCGCCGGGTAGCAGCAACAACTCCCCCTCTCTGGTGTACGACGATGTGGAGATCGTCGCCTCGGTGGGCGGGGTGGCGGCCACGACGGTAGACCAGATGACCAACGTGACGGTCAAAGCGGGCGATGTGAGCCTGACGGATGTTTCGTTGATGGGCACAACGTTGGGATTTCCGTCGGTGCGGGATGTGATGGTTGAAGACGGCCTTTTCTTCAACGAAACCGAGCTGGAACGGTCAGCCTAGGTGGTGGTGTTGGGGTCAGCCATTGCCGAGCAGCTGTTTGGCGAAGACAACCCCATCGGCCAGTCGATCACCGTCGGCACCAA
>CAUJGI010000340.1 GCA_963169155.1 Chloroflexota bacterium | reverse complement strand
GAAAGTGCCCCCTGAAATCATCAACGAAACCCAAAAGCAATATTATTTCAGTGACGATCGCCCCACGCGGCAGCGGGTGATGGCCGAGCTGGGCGGCCTGAAGCAGACGCTGCTCGACCACGGCATCGAAGTGTTCCAGCCAGAGCCGCTGGACGGCGTGCCGGACCAGTTGATGACCCGCGACATTGGCGTGGTGATTGGCGACACGTTTGTGGTGACGCAAATGGCCCGCGACAGCCGCCGCGACGAGTGGCTGGGGCTGCTGCCGCTGCTGGACCGGCTGCGCACCCAGCGCATCATCAAGGTGCCGGATGAGGTGGTGCTGGAAGGGGGGGATGTGGTGGTGGACAACGGCCGTATCTTTGTCGGGCTCAGCCAGCGCACCGGGCCAGACGGGGCGGCTTACCTGGCCAACTGTTTTCCGCACTTTGAGGTGATTCCGGTGCCCCTCAAGCAGCTCGCCGATGGCGAAAACGTGCTGCACCTGGATTGCAGCTTTGTGCCCGTTGGCCGGGGCAGCGCGCTCATCTACCCGGACGGCTTGGCGGAAGTGCCGCCCGCCCTGGCTGAGGCGTACGACTGGATTGAGGTGACCAGGGCCGAGCAGCAAATCCTGGCCACCAACGTGCTGTCGCTTTCACCTACGCAGGTGATTGCCCGGCCGCAGGCCCGCCGGGTTAACGCCGAACTGCGGCGGCGCGGCCTGGAAGTCATCGAGCTGTCCTTCGACGACCCGCCCAAGACGGGCGGATCGTTCCGCTGCTGCAGCCTGCCTCTCTGGCGGGATTAGAACACAGAGAACAGAGAGCCAACTGAGAACAATGAGATTTCACCCAGGTTGGAACCGATAGCAGAGCCAAAAAACTGCTGAAACAGATTAGCAAGCCTTTTTTCAACGTGCTTTAGCACGTTTCCATACCTAGCCTGGGGATTTATCCCCAGGCGATGCGGCCAAAGAATCGCTGCCGTTGCACAGAGAAGATGCGAAAACGGCCGTTTTGCGCTAGACTCTTTGATCAATATGAAAAGAAATTCACAGGTGGCGCAGATATCCTCTCTAAATCTCTGTGGTCTCTGTGGCCAAAAAAAATTATGAGGGCTAATTGCTTTTTTTTGTCTGACAACACCCAGTTGCCAAATAGGAACGACGCAATTCGCAAAAGTTGAATGAGTGAATTAGAACCCATCGAACAAACAGAAGCAGAAATTAACGAACCAGAGATCATCGTGCCGGAGCCAGAAGACGATATTGAAGAACCGGAAGACAGCCTGCCCTCGGTGCGCATTGAGCATTTGCCGCCGCGCCTGAGCGAGGCGGTGGCTCGGGCGGGCTGGAGCAGCCTCACCCCGGTGCAGTCCAAAGCGATGCCGTACATTTTTGCCGGACGGCCGCTCATGGTGCAGGCGCGTACCGGCAGCGGCAAAACCGGAGCCTTTATCATGCCCATCATGGAGCTGGTGAACCGCTTCCAGGACGAAACGCAGGCGTTGGTGCTGGTGCCCACGCGTGAGCTGGCCACCCAGGTGGTCACCGAGGCCAAAATGTTGTTTGGCGATTCGGGGTTAAGGGTAACGGCCGTTTACGGCGGCGTTGGTTATGGCCCCCAGCTGAAAGCGCTGCGTGAAGGCACCCACCTCATCGTCGGCACGCCGGGGCGCGTGCTGGACCATCTGCTGCGCGGCTCGATGTCGCTGAAAAATCTCAAGGTGCTGGTTTTTGACGAAGCCGACCGTATGCTGAGCATGGGCTTTTATCCCGACATGCGCCGCGTGAAGCAATATTTGCCGGGCAAGGTGTACACCTGCATGTTCTCGGCCACCTTCCCGCCCACGGTGCGCAGCCTGGCGCGCCAGTTCATGGACAAACCCGACTTTCTCAGCCTGAGCCGTGACCATGTGGCCGTGGCCGACACCTCGCACCAGTCGGTGCTTGTCTCACCGCTGGATAAAGACCGCACCCTGATCCGCCTGATCGAGCTGGAAAACCCTGATTCGGCCATCATCTTTTGCAACACCAAGCAGCGCGTCCATTACGTTTCTGTGGTGCTGCAGCGCTTTGGCTACAATGCCGACGAGCTGAGCGGCGATTTGCCGCAAAAGGACCGGGAAAAGGTGATGGACCGGCTGCGCCACGGCAAGCTGCGCTTCTGCGTGGCGACGGATGTAGCCGCACGCGGCATCGACATTTCCGATTTGTCCCACGTGTTCCAGTACGAAGTGCCGGACGACCCTGAGCTGTACATTCACCGTGCCGGGCGCACCGGGCGGGCGGGTGCCACGGGTGTGGCCATCACCCTGGTGGGCGACTTTGCCGAGCAGGTGCAGATGAAGAAGATTGCCCGGCAGTACAACATTGAGTTTGAGGAACGGCCGTCGCCCGATGAAGCCGCATTGGCCAAAGTGGTGGCCGAGCGCATGACGGTGAAGCTGGAAGCGCAAATGCGCGACCGGGACAAGCTGAAAGTGGAGCGGTTGCAGCGTTTTGTGCCCATGGTGCGCGAGCTGGCCAACGACGAGGAAGGCGTGCAGCTCATCGCCATGCTGCTGGACGACCTGTACCAGGAGTCGCTGCACACGCCGCCTGCCGCTGTGGAAGAGGCACCCGAGCGGCAAGATCGGGAAGATTGGTCCGACAGGTCTGATCAGCCCCAGCAGAAGCGCCGACGGTCACGCAGCCGGTCCCGCAAATCTTAAACTGATCCGCAGATTGGCGCAGATTTTTTCTGTGCCTCTCTGTGAGGATCTGTCTAAGTGACTACTTGCCCGACCAGTACTGGTTTTTACGATAGCTGCGATAAACCAACCCGGCTATGATAACGGCCGTACCTGCAAAAATAATAGTGGGGGCAATTTCGTTAAAGCGCACAATCAGGGCAAGCGTGATGGTGATACAAAAGAGCATCCCGAAAATAGCACCAACCGTCCCTAGCAAGACGACAGGCCCGCCTACTATACGCTGAAGAAGATCTTTTTTTCCATTCATGAGGTTTTTCCCTACTGCCGCACAACCGGCTTCAATTTGAA
>CAUJGI010000339.1 GCA_963169155.1 Chloroflexota bacterium | reverse complement strand
TCTTCAGCGATTTGGGGATTACTGGCGCCTTGAGCCAGCAGCTGCAGCACTTCGGTCTCGCGTTCGGTCAGTTCGGTAGGGCCGCCGGTTTCGCGACCCCCACCACTGGCCATGATCTTGAGCAGGCGGCTGGCCATGGCGCGGGTCATGGCCACTTCCTGGCGCGTAACGCCAGACAGCAGTTCAAACAGCTCCGTGGCATCCAGGTCTTACAGCAGATAGCCCGCTGCGCCGAGGCGAAAGGCTTCATACAGATGTTCATCCAGCTCTGAAGCAGTTAACATAACGACAGCGATCTCGGGCAGCAGCTGTCGGATTTCGCGCAGGGCTTTCAGGCCGTCGCCATCGGGCATTTGAATATCCATGAGGATAACGTCTGGCCGCAGTAGATGGGCCAGTTTGATCGCCTCCTGCCCGGTGGAGGCTTCGCCAATCACCTCAACCATGTCGTCATGGGCGCGCATCAGGCCAATCAACCCCTGGCGAAACAGTTTGTGATCATCGGCAACAACAATTTTGATGGTCATTTGTTTATCCTTTGCGGAAAAAGGTTTCTCCGCAAAACCACACCTTCAGATGCCTACCCGGACGTGTGTCGCGTAAAATAAGAAGCGCCCCATAATTTCGGCGATTAACACCAGCAGACAGGCCAGGTAGATGGGATTGGAAATTTCGTAGTTCACTTTTCTTTGGCGGTATAAGACAAATGCTGCCAGGCCAAACCAACCGACGCCGGTGAAGAGGGCGATATAGCGCATGCCAAACAGGGGTTGGTACAGCCCCAGCATCAGCATCAGGCTTGTTTGGGCTGAAATATCGCCCTGATTTAGCCGGACAATGATGACCAGGTTGAGCAGCAGGTGGGCTACGGCCGTTACCCACGCCACCCCCGCCAGCCAGACAAAGGTATGCTGGATGATTTGCCGCCGCACGGCCGTTTCCGCATCGTCAGCAACTTCGGAGATTTTTAACTCCATCACCAGCAACACCGCAACGGCCGTTGCCCCCAACAGCAGCGCCGTGAGCAAAAACGAAACCACCGTCAGAGGTGAATTCCAGGACGAGTGGGTGGGCAGCAGGTAGATTTTGGACATGCTGTAAATACTTAAGCCGCCCAGCACTATCCCCAGCCAGCCCAACACGGTTTTCAGGCGATCCAGACCTGGCACCAGCCACTGCAAGCAGGTCAGGCTGATTATTACCAGCAGGAACGAAATGGTGAAGAAGATTTCTCGACTGAGCCAGGATGAGCGCAAATTTAGGGCGGCCAGCATGGAAAGAATGGGTCGGCTCAGATGAAAGTGCGAACCGATGATAGCCACAATGACGGTGATCAAGACGGCCAGCACCGGAATCCGGGTGACATGTTCTGTGAGGGAACGGCCGTAGCGCCGCGTGGCAAACGCTCGGGTTAGCCACAGGCTCAGCAGCGTGCCCACCGCCAGCTGCATCAAAATGGTGTATACGGGCAAAGCCCATTCCCGAACGTTCATTCACAACCTTTCTGCTTCTGGTTCCTTACTGGAAGACCAGATTCTGCTTTCTCAACTTCTCTTCCGACAAGCAGGGCAGGCGGCAGATAAGCGATGTGCCGCTGCCAGGCATGGATTGCACAACCAATTCGCCGCCAACCGCCAGGGCTCGCTCGTGCATCGTTTGCAGGCCAAAGCTGCGCTTGCCATTCTTTTCCACAAATCCGATGCCGTCGTCGGTAACGTCCATCAACAGATACTCACACTGGTTCAGACTCAGTTTTTGGGCAATGCGCACCCGCACGCAGCGGGCCTGTGCATGTTTCCGCACGTTGGTCAGCGCCTCTTGCAAAATGCACACCAGCTGGACTTCCGCCAGCGACGCCAGGTTCAGCGGGCCAGCTACCTCGTTGTGGAACTGGGTTTCGATGTGGGTCTGTATGCCAAACTCGTTCAAATATTCGTCGATGGCGGAAATCAGCCCCTTTTCGCTGGCCAGGGTGGTGCGCAAACTGAGAATGTTTTCCCGCACATCGGCGTGAGCCACCTGGATGGCTCTACGCATCTGATCCAGTTCGTCTCGCAGTGCCTCCTGCTTGCCCCGCTTGAGCAGGGTATCCAGCGTTTGCACCTGCAAGTTCAGGTAGCCCAACACCTGGGCCAGACCATCGTGCATCTCCCGAGCAATACGGCCGCGTTCTTCAATAATGGAATAAGATTGCAGCTGGGATGTCATCAGGCCATGCTGGATGGCAATAACCACCTGGTCGGCCAGACACTCCAGCCAGATCAAATCCGTTTCCGAATAGGGGCCGCCTTCGTGTCGGGCAATCCATAAGGCACCAATGGGGCGATTATCCAGGTCTAAATGCACGGCCGCGGCCGTTTGTGCCGGTTTGTCTACAAAAAAGCACAGATCGGCAAAACTTCCTGGCGGGTCTTCCTGGGGAAAACAGCACGATTTGGAGCGAAACAGGGTTTCCAGGATGAGTGGATTTTCCACCTTGAGCGCCCCATCGATCATGCGGGCGTGATCATCGTTGGCATAACATTTCAACTCCAGGTCCGGCGCGTCCCCATTGAGGACGGCCAGCCCCATGAAGTTGGAATGCAGCAGTTTACGGCCGTTATCCACAATATGCAGCAAAATATCGTCTACATCATTCAGCTCGGCAATGTGGCGGCTGATGTTGATGAGCGCTTCAGTCCAGTTTTCGGCCGTTTGCCGGGCCGCCAGTTGGGCTTCAAATGCCAGGCGCTGCGCCCGGTCCCGCTCCTGCTGGAGAGCACGCATCTGCCGGTCACGGACAGTGTCGAACACGGCCAGCCCCTTCACCACAAATGCCGTTACGGCCAGGGCCGACAGCATGCGCCAGAACTGAATCGGTAGGCCGGTTGCCTCTAAAACCCGGTCATAATCCAACCAGTTTGTCAGGCCAAACGGCTCTTCCGTTTCTATTTGCTCCCCAGTAAACGCGTTATAAACCGTGCGGTTGTAGTTGTAATAAGAGGCCGGGCCATAAGGCGCGGCAGGCACTACCAGCCCCACCACAAACGCCTCGAACAAAAACGCCAGCCCTGTGGCCAGCATCAGCCCGGCAACGTCTGAGTAGCCCAGACCTTTCTGCTGCCGCCACTGCCGTAAGAAGCCAATGCCCGCCATGAAGCTGCCCGGCAAATACAGCAGATAGCGTGACCAGATGTCGATGGGAATCTCGATGGGGGAAGGCGTCACAAACGTCGTGGCGGCATAGGTGATGACAAAGGCCGTGGGCACAATCAGCAAACCAGGCAGCAGGTAGGTCCACTTGGGCAGCGGCGAGAGCTTGGTAAGCACGCCCCAGCCAAAAACCAGCAGCAGCAAGCCACTCATTGGCTGAAGAATCATTCGGGCAATGTTGATAATCTGACCGCTTGCCGGATTGGCCCCATAGGTCTGAAACATGTCTAGCCAGGCACTGGCGGCGTAGGCAAAGCCAAAGGCCGCCAGCCAGGGCAGCTGTTTGCGCAGCCGTAAGTCATCATCATGCCGAAGCTGAAGGCTGGCAGCCAGACCCAGGCTGAAAAACGCCAATCCATACAACAAATAAATTGCTATCATCTGCCTTCAACACCAGCCAACAAAACCTGTTAAAAATTATCTCAATACTGGTCAGGTACAAACTCTTTCAAATCCGCACCTTAAACCATCTCACAAACAGAGGCAGACTGTAAGTGAAGAAGGTCATCTTTGTTTGGGTCATCTGCAATGGCGATTGTGGGTTTCCGAAATAAGTGGCAGCAGAATACATCCGGCGGCGCGGTCTGCTGGCGGCGCGTGCCGCTGGTGGATATTGCTGCTTTAGGTTTGGAGACCGCGATCTCCAGCTGCTCTTTTACGGACGGCCGTTACGCCTACCTGGAAGAAAACGCCGACTGCACTGTTCATTACGGCCGTTGACCCCTGATTACAGACGCCGCGAATGCCTCACTTCCTGACCAGAGGCAGATAGACTCTTAAAGTTTGACCGCCGCCGATCTCACCTGTTTGCACATTCCAAAAGCCTCTGGTCAGGCTGTAAGAGCCGCCGGTCATTCGCCCGGCATCTGCCTGACCGGCCGTCCCGCTCAGGCTAAATGAGCTGCTTCTCTGGAAATGGCCTGGACACGTCTGGAACCAGTGGAGAATTTTAATCTGTGGAATCTGCGGAATCCGTGGCTAATTCTTTCTGCCCCAACTCCAGCTTTTTGAGCCGGTAGAGCGTTTCCTGCGTCATCTGGCGATGTTTGCTGGTGATGTCCGCCTGGACGCCGAAGAGGTAGATGAACTGCCCCAGCAGCAGCAAGCCGGTGCCAAGCGTAACTGTTTGGATGTCGTGGTTGGAATTGTCTTTGACATTAGCGTAGATAAAACGCGCCCACAGAGCC
>CAUJGI010000338.1 GCA_963169155.1 Chloroflexota bacterium | reverse complement strand
CGATGAAAGATTTGGTAATAAAAACGGCACTCTTTTCCGGCGGGTGTCTTCATAAACAATTCCATTTGGGTAACGTCAAACACGCTTAATTATCGTTGTTTCCCTGTTTTGTTCAACCATTAATCATTTCTACCTCATCGTTTATTACATTCATCCATAAGTTTCACTTACTGATGTCAATACATTTTCCTTATGCAAAACGGTATCCTCTCTCCCAACACGGATCAGAAACATCACATCGGCTGATTCGTTGACCATTTCAAATCGATTGGAGGACCACACATGAGACGCAGTTTGAGCATCATCCTGCTGATGCTGGTGGCGGCCCTGGCAGCTTGCAGTCCAGAAGCAGAAGCGGATTCTCTAACGGCCGTAGACGAGCCTGGCGTGGTGACCGTTTTTAAGACCCCCACCTGAGGCTGCTGCGGCGATTGGAGCGCCCACCTGGAAGAAAACGGGTTCACCGTGGTGGAAAAAGGGGTGAACAACCTGGTTGAAGTGAAAAATCGCTACCAGGTACCCCAATCGCTCTACTCTTGCCATACGGCCGTCGTTGACGGCTATATCATCGAAGGACACGTACCGGCCGCAGAAATCAGCCGGTTGCTAGAAGAAAAACCAGACGTGCTGGGCATTGGCGTGCCCGGCATGCCCATCGGCTCCCCTGGCATGGAAACCCCCGGCCAGGCGCCCGAAGCGTATGACGTGTTTACGTTTAACGACGCGGGTGAAACGGCCGTTTACGCCTCATACCCTTAGTTTTTCCCCCGTTCCACAACTCCCCCCGGGCAAGGCGGTTCGACAGCGAACCGCCTTGTTTTGCGTCGCAGCTCGGCCGTCAACGCCAGGCAGGGCGAGACGGCGCGGAGAAAAGGTTACCTGTTTTATCCCAAACCATACCGCGCCGTCCCGCCCCTACGCCATATTTCGAATTGCTGAATCAGAAGCGCTCCCTTCAAGAATTTTTAACGCAAAGAGGCAAAGGGACGAAGAAGCGAAAGGCTTTCTTTGCCTCTTTATCCCCTTTGCGCCTTTGCGTAAAAATAGTGGTGGCCGGTCAAAATTAGACAAAACCACCAAATCCCTCATCACTTTCTTGACAAAGCTGCCCAACGGCAGTAATCTTATGTTACCGGTCACGTGACCGGTAACATGGAGCGAGCAGGAGAAAGAAGCCACATGGCGCGAGCGTCAATTACCATCCGGGAAGTTGCAGCGGAAGCGGGGGTATCTCACCAAACCGTCTCCCGCGTCATCAATGACAACGAACGTGTCAGCCCGGAAACGCGCGCCAAAGTGGAAGCCGCCATCGAGAGCCTGGGCTACAGCCCCAGCGCCATCGCCCGCTCCATGGCCAAAGGGCGCACCGGCATCCTCGCCTGCATTGCCCCCAACCTCACCGACTACACCTTCGCCCGCATCATTCAGGGCGCCGAACAAGAAGCGCGGCAGCACGGCTACTTTTTGCTCTCTGCCTCCGCGCCCGACGAAGAAATATTCTCTGCCCTCATCGAGCAGCTGGTGCCCAGCCGCCAGACCGAAGGGATCATGGTGATCAATCCGTATGCCGACGGCCGTTTCAACCACCTGCCAGATCAATTCCCTGTGGTGTTTGCCGGGGCGCGCCCCCGCGAAGATGCGGTGAACTCCGTGGCGCTGGATGACGTGGCTGCTGCGGTAACCGCCACCAACTATTTGCTCCAGCAAGGGCACCGCCAAATTGCCACCATCACCGGGCCAATGGCCGAAGATTGTTCGCAAGATCGGCTGGCTGGTTACCAGCAAGCGCTCCAGGCAGCAGACGTGCCGCTGCGCCCAAACTATTTAGTGGAAGGGGATTGGCAAGCAGCGTCGGGCTTTGCCGCTTTGCATCAACTGATGCAGGTAGAAACACCGCCCACGGCCATTTTTGTGCAAAACGACCAGATGGCGGCTGGCGTTATCCGCGCCGCTGCTGAAATCGCTCTGGCTGTGCCGGAACAGCTCTCGCTCATTGGCATTGATGACATTCCGATGGCTTCGTACCTGTCGCCACCGCTCACCACGCTGCGCCAGGACTTTGCCGAAATCGGCCGTTTGGCGGCGCAGCTGCTCATCGAGGCGGTGATTGACCCCAACACGCAAAAACAACATTTAACCTTACCGGCCACCCTGATTCCGCGACACTCAACAGTGCAAATTTTGTAGGGAACGGCCGTTTTCCAACGCACCAGACATCATTCAAATAACACAAACCCAATTTTTGAAGGAGGTGATGACCTCACAAGGAGATTTCGACACCCTTTTTTGTAAAAAACCTTTTCTATCTTAAATATCACTCAAATTTGCTTGTCATTCCCGCCTTTGCGGGAATCCACGCCAGAGATCAAGATGGCTACCCGCCTTCGCGGGTATGACACTTACTCTGGGAAGCTGACAACAGCAAAGATAGTGAAACATTCACAGAGGAGAGAGATTAAAATGAATCTGAAAAGATTTTGGCTTTTCCTGATTGCCCTTTTGGCCATGGCCTTGCTGGTAGCCTGCGGCGGTGCCACTGAAGAACCGGCCGACGAAGCGGCCGACACAACTGAAGCAGTCGATACCGCTGAAGAACCAGCCGACACGGCCGACGAACCGGCCGCCGAAGAAGAGATGGCGGAAGTACAACTCCGCTGGCGCACCCGCCCCGACAACCAGGCCGAAATTGACGTCTACCAATCTGTCAGCGACGATTTGGACGCCAGCCTGGACAACATCACCCTGGTTTACGAACCGGGCGGCAGCGAAAGCTCCAGCTACCAGGACGTGCTGAAAACGGAATTGGCCGCTGGCACCGCGCCTGACGTCTTCTGGATTCCCGGCACCGACATTGCCGACTTTGCCACCCGTGGTCTGATTTTGGACATGCGTGACCTGGCTGACGCCACCGACGGCTACAGCGACGCCGATTTCTACCCTGGCCCGATGTTCCACCTGACCTTCAACCCGGAAACCGGCAACACCGGTGAAACGTTGTGGGGTCTGCCGCGTGACGTGTCTACCTTCGCCCTCTACCTGAACCTGGACCTGCTGGCTGAATCCGGCGCACCGGATCCGCGTGAACTGGCCGCCAACGGCGAATGGAACTGGGACAGCTTCATCGAAGTGGCTTCGGCCATCAACGCCCTGGGCGACGACATTTACGGCTACGGCCAAAATGCGTGGTGGGGTCCGTACGGCTACTGGATCAACGCCGCTGGCGGCAGTTTCTACAATGACGACCGCACCGCCTGTGGTCTGGACACCGCTGAAGCGCTGGCTGGCCTGGAATTTGAGCAGCGCATCTACCAGGAGTTCAACGTGGCTGTGCCTTATGGCGAAGACAGCGAACCGCCGTTCCTGGCTGGTAAAGTTGGCATGTTCCAAAACGGCCGTTGGGCTACCCCCGGTGCGCGTGCCTCGGCCAACTTTAACTGGGACGTGGTTGAACTGCCCGATGGCCCTGCTGGCCCGAGCAACTGGCTGTTCTGGGGCGCTTACGTGGTCAACGCCAACACCGAGCATCCCGAAGAAGCGTGGGCTTTGGTGCAGGCGCTGACCACGGCCGATACGCAAGGCCAAATTGCCGCTCTGGGCGCTAACGTACCCAGCCGCGTCAGCCAGGATGCGTTGGATGCGTTCCTGACCTTCTCGCCCCCGGCCAACAACCAGGCATTCCTGAATGGTCTGGCCCGCAACCCCGCCACCGAAGGCCCCCTGTGGGCTGGCAGCTGGCCAGAGTTTGATGCGGTGATGGGCCCGGCGGTTACCTCGGTGCTGAACGGCGAAATGAGCATCGACGACTTTGCCGCCACCATCTGCGACGAAGCCAACCGTACCTTCAACCAGTCATGTTTAAAACCAGGTAGTGGCTCCAGCCACCGCCTAAATACGAACCGCTGAGAGCGCGGAGAACGCTGAGGAAAAAAAACCTCTGCGCTCTCTGCGTCCTCTGCGGTAAAACCTGCCACCAACCCCTAAAAACTATTTCCTTTGGAGTTTTGATATGACAACAGCGACTGTTGATCCACGAAAGGCACAATCCCCGGAAGATCGAGCGGCGCTCTGGATTCGTCTGGCGATGATCTGGCATGCGATTCTCGTTGTGGCGGGGCTGGCGGGCGCAGTTTGGGTGTGGCAGGGGGCGGATACGGCCGTCTGGCAAAAAATCATCTTTGGCGTGCTGCTGCTGGGGCTGGCGGGGGTGAGTGGAACGGCCGTTTTCCACATCAACCAGCACCGCTCACGGGGGCGAAATTTGTCCCTGGCCGTCAACTACCTCGGCTTTTTGTTTGCCCTGGTGGGCAGTATGCACCAGCTAAACATCTTTGTCGGGCTGGATTCGCTGGCGGACACGTTTACCCGAGGACTGCCGTTTCTGGCCCTGGTTTTTGTTGGCTTTTGGGTTAGCTCGCAGACCGAACGTTTTGAAGGCGATCTGGTTCGGCAGCAGCAGGTGCGGCAGGTGGGCCGG
>CAUJGI010000337.1 GCA_963169155.1 Chloroflexota bacterium | reverse complement strand
CGCAGCTTCACGTCGCCACCGGTCACAAAAGGCATGGGTATACGCATCAGGTAACGGCCTTCTGCCTGTTCCACAATCTCCTGCAGCATGCCCCGGTAGAAGACGTCACCCGGATCAGTTTCGCCAAAACAATCTTTGGCCAGCAGGGCCAGCGATTCAAGGCCGACGACCTCATGTGCGTAATACGGCGCGCGCCACAGCGGCAGCGGTTTGAAGTTGTTTTCAATCATTTCCAGGTACTTCGCCTGGAGCTCACGCCGCTGCGCGTAAAACGGCCCTTCGGTATCCGATTCGGGCAGGATGCGGTTGATGATGACGCTGTCCACCGGGTAGTTGAACAGGCTGAGGTAGCTCACGGCGCGTTCGGCCTCGCGCACCACCATTTTTTCGGGCTGCAGCACCACACGGTAGCTGCTGATTTCGGGATTGCTCAGGGTTTCGCGCAGTTCGCCCGTAGCGGCGTCCAGTTTTTCCAGCGCCTCCAGCACTTCGGTTGGACCCTGGAGAAAGCGGCTGGCAAACGGCCGTAACGCATTCACCACCTTGCTCCGGCCCCGGCTCAGATGCCCGGCATACCAGCGAAACGTGTCGGGCATCGTCAGCAGGCGAATCGTCTCACCCGTGGGCGCGGCGTCGATAATGACCCGGTCGAAGTTGCGCTCTTTGGCCTGCTTGTTGATGTGCAGCAGGCTCACAATCTCGTCCATGCCGGGGAAGGCCGACAGCTCGTCGGCGACGACGTTGTTGATCTTGTTGCCGTCGCGCAGCATGCCAGAGACAAAATCTTGCAGCGTGCCCCAATAGTTGTGGATGTCGGCCACGACGCTGATTTCCTGCGCCCACAGATTCGGCGCAACCTCCACCGGATTGGCCGCCAGGGGCACGTTGAGGGAATCGGCTAAACTGTGGGCAATGTCGGTGCTGGCAACCAGGGTTTTATAGCCCAACTCGGCGCTGCGAACGGCCGTTGCCGCCGCCACCGTCGTTTTACCCACACCCCCTTTACCCAAATACAAAATGATACGCATAACTTCTCCTGATGAACCAGTTAGGGATACGCCCATTATACGTCAGTTTGCGGAGGGGGTTGCAAGTGGCGAGTGGCGAGTGGCGAGTGGATGGTAAGCCACACTCGCCTACCCGCACACTCGCCTACTCGCTTTCTATTTGCTCAGTTCCAGCGTCAGGTAAATTGAATCGGGATCGTCAGCGGAGAATTCCAGGAAACCTTCGTTGTTGTGATACCCGGTCAGCCCCACCACGCCGGGGTACTCCACGCCGCGGACCAGCGGTTCAGGCAGGAAGAAGTACCCTTTTTGGTCGGTCTCGGCAAAGGCGTAGATTTCGGCGTCGGTGGGATTATCCAGCCAGGCGTCCAGGTCGGTGCCGGGCTGCAGGATGAAGATGACCGCGCCGCTGAGCGGCTTACCGCTGTCGGCATCCAGAATTTCACCTTCGACAAGCACGCCGTCTTTGCTGGTGTTGGTTGTGGTTGTCGAGTTTGAACTGCCGCTGCCAACGGCCGTTTCCGCCGCGCCTACAAACGCCAAATCATCCCCGGCGTAAATTTCTACCGCGTAATTCCCGTTGGGAATCGGATCGCCGTAATTGTGGAAGTAAACGGCCGTGCATTCGCCAGACGCCCCTTCATTCCACTCCAGCACCACGCTGCTGAGCAGCTCATCCTCCAGCCACCAGGCGATGAGTACCTGCTCACCATCGACCATGCCGCTGAACTCGAAGATGGCCACGGCAAGCGTGGTGTTGCTCGGGTAACTGCCCCGTGGACCGATGGCACACTGGTCAGCGTCGCTAAAATCATCGGCCCAGGTGACGTGCACGAAGGTTTCCTGCCCGGTACCAGAAACAACATACGGACTCTCGTAAGCATTGTTGGCCGCAGCGGCTTCCAGCAGGGGCAGCGCGTAGTTGATCGCCCGCAGCCGGTTAATCGCCCCACCAATCGCCTCCTGACCAAACGAAGGCACGCCAATAATTTGCCCGGCGGCATTGACGCCCAAACCGCCCGAATTTCCGGGGGAAATGGTGGCATCGGTCTTGATCCAGGCGCGGTCACCGACGCGGTTCTGGCTTTCAAAGCCCGCCACGTTGCCGCGCGTAAAGGTGATCGTTTCACCACCCGCGCCAGGGTAGCCCAAAATGCGGATTTCATCCCCCAGCCTGATGGAGTTTGAGTCGCCAATGGCCACAAACGGGAGATCGAGCGTGGTGGGGTCCAGCGGGTTGCCATCGAGATCGGCCGTAATTTCAATCACGGCCAGGTCCAAAGAGCCATCCGCCGCCGCCAATTCGGCGACGTACGCCTCCGTTGGCGGCAAATCGGCCGATGCGCTGAGGGCCACGACAAGCTGGTCGGGCTCATCACCAAAGAGCAGTTCCGGGTCATTGTACAGGGTAGCCAGGCCAGGCGACAGTGGTGCCGCCACATGGGCGTTGGTCAGGATGACACCTTCGGGTGAGACGATGGTGCCGGAGCCGGTCCAGATGGTTTGCAGACGGCCGTTAATCACCTGCTTGGCAAAAATCTGCACCGTGGCTGCCTGGAGCTGTTCAATCGGCGTGGGTTCACCACTGGGGTCAACCGCCGGTTCCGGGGTCGGTTCAGCGGCTGCGGGAGTCGCTTCGGGCTCGTCCGTCGGTTCAGGTTCGTCCTCAGCCTCATCATCCCGATCGCGTGCCCGGGGCGTGGGCGTGGTTTCCAGCGCCGCCCCCAGCTGGCAGGCAAAGGAAGTAAAAGCAAACAACATCATCAGCAAAAAGAGCAGTTGCAGAGGGGAGTTTTGGATTCGTTTCATTCCTTACTCTCCTGAAAGGTAAGTAACAGATTGGGCAAATTGTTGAAAGGCGGGCAGCGCCCCGGCAAAATGTTCGCTGTGCGCTTCCAGAGACAGCACCATCACCTCATCGGCCTGAACAAAGTAGTAGTCCAGCCCTTCGATGACGTGCGGCACGCCGGGCGAATCGAGATCGACGCGGGCAAAGCTCACTTTGTAGCCATCCTGCCCGGCAAACACGATTGGCTCCGCGCTGATCACGCGGTAGGTGTCGTCTATTTGGGCGCGGGCCAGATTGCGATTTTCGGCCACCACGTCCAAATCGCTGGCCTCGGGCACCAGGCTAACGCGGTACAGCTCGTCCAGCGCCAGCGGATTCCGCGCCAGGAAGATAAAGTCGCCCGCGCCTTGCTGCACCAGCCAGCCAGCCGGGATTTCGGCGGCAAAGCCGGCTTGATCGAGGGTGCGGGTGGCGTTTTGCACGGCCGTTTTTACCCCCCACCCCACCAGCAGGGCCACCAGGAGCAGCAAAATGGTGAGGATGGCCGAACGTCGTTCCTGCGTAAGTTGCGGGTGCGGTATGCTCACAGGCGTCATCAGTCACCTCCGTGCACGGTCAGATCGTGCTGAATTGAGCGGGAGAGGAACCAGGTGACGGCACCGGCCAGGACGGCGGCCAGCAGCAGGCCAAACCAGGTGTTAATCGCCCCCAGATTGCTCTGCGCCCCCAGGTTGCTCTGGTTCAAGTTGCCGCGCAGGAAGTAAAACAGGCTGTTGAGAGCCGCCGCCAGCGTCAAACCGAGGGGCATCCACCAGAGCGGCCGTTTTTCAAACTTCATCCGCCCCAAATAGTAGCCCACCACCCCGGCGAAACTGGCCTGGGCCAGCGTCGTCAGCACCATGCGAATTGCCCCGGAGCCTAAATCCACGCCCCCGGAGCTGACGACAAAGTTGATGTTGAGCACCAGGGCATAACCGATGGCTACGGCCGTTGTGTAGATAATGCCGTCAATCGCTTCGTTAAAATCGGCGGCGTAATAGACGGAAAAGCGCACGGCCGCATATTTCAGAAATTCCTGCGTCATGCCCACAATCAAAAAGCCGCCCAGCAGCTGCGCCCAGGCCGGACCGCTGCTAAGCCAATTGGGCACGTCAAACAGGCCATCCACCAGCGGCATACCCACTGCGCTGGCCAGGAGGGCACCCAAAATCACCATTTGCAGCACCAGGTGTTTTGGCTCCGGCTCCAAACGGTCGCGCCGGTAAAAGAAGGCCAGCCAGACCACCGCGGGAACCACTGCCATGACGATTCCCGTTATTACCAAAGATGTGGGGGTAAATTGGGGTTGAAGCCACGCTTCCAGGCCAAATATGGCCAGGACAAACACGATAAGGAGCACAATGGAAGCAACATCTGCCTGCCAAAGGCCACTGCGCTGCCGCCAGGGTCCATTCATAAAGCCACCTCCTAAAGTTTGATCGGTAGTCGCCTGCCGCCATTTAATGTTCCTGACGGATTTTAATGGAACGGCCGTTTACGTCAACGGCTTTTTTAGTTTACCGGCCGAACGATCACAAATCGATCCAGTCGTGAAACGTGTTTTCTTCCTGTTTTTTGGTTTTGGCCGGGCAGCGGCAGGCACAACCAATCCCGTGAGCGTGCAAAATTTACTCACCTGGATTGGCCCAATCTTGTTGTGGATTACAAAATTCAGCCAGGATTTCTTTCAAAATTGGCAACCAGCTCCGTTACCACAGAATCAATCAGCGTCGAGGGAATATCATGCCCCATGTTTTCAAACCAATTTGCTCGGGCATCGGGAATGACCCCAGCCAGTTTTTCACTATGGGCTATCGGAATGAAGGGATCATTCACGCCATGAATGATCAGTGTGGGGATGTCAAGCGCTGCCAGATCCTCATAGCGGGAGCCAGAACGAAACACCGCTTCCTGGTGCTGCTGTGACGCGCCAGGATTGTAGCCTTGCCGCTTACGCAAATTGTATAGAACCTGCTCAGCAATTTCCCGTACGTCAACCTCATAATCCGCCGCGCCGCGCAGAATCATTCTAGAAGCCACATGCAGCTTAATTGTGTTCCGCTCCGTGGGGACAACACTGTATTTCAGCGCAATTTTGACCAAATTAAAGGTAATGTCAGATGAGATCGGCGGCAGGTCTTCGTCCACAATATTGCCCGAGGACATCATTACGTTGAGGGTCAAAACTCTGTCGGGGTTGTTGATGGCAAATTCCTGAGCCACCATGCCTCCCATC
>CAUJGI010000336.1 GCA_963169155.1 Chloroflexota bacterium | reverse complement strand
GCTGCGAAACAGTAGCAAAATCTTTGGCGACACAAATAAACGATCGCCAAATGATCCAACTTTAGAATGGCGACAAAACAACTTCTTGGAGGAAGACAATGATTGGCAATATTTTGGTTTTAATTTTGGTTATTGCGTTGGTGATATTGTTTGGCTGGCTCACCTACCGGGCGGTGCAGGCCAGGAAGCTGTGGGTGAAAATCGCCGGCGGGGTTGGGGCTGGATTGGTGACCCTGATTCTGGCCGCAATGGTTTTTCTGGGTGGCAAGGGGATTGCGGTCACTTATTTTCCCGATGAACCAACCGCGCCAGATTTAACCGTCGCTGGCACGCCGGACCAAATTGCGCGGGGTGAATACCTGGTGAGCCTTTCTTGCGTGGGCTGCCACGGCGCAGTGGATGCCAGCGGCAATCCGAGCGGTGAACTGCCCTTGACGGGTGGCTGGAACATCGCAGAAGCCGAAGGGTTTGGCTTTATGGGCAGCATGGTGACAGAAAATCTAACACCCGGCGGCAAGCTGGCCGAGTACAGCGATGGCGAGTTGTTCCGCGTTTTGCGGCACAGCGTCGATCAGGCAGGCGTCAAGCTGGGCTTTATGGACTTTCTGCCTTACAAAGAGCTGAGCGATGCGGATACAGAAGCGATTATTGCTTATCTGCGCTCGGTGGAACCGGCAGAAACGGCCGTGGCCACTGGTGATAAATTGAACTTTGTCGGCGCTGTTCTAACGGGTTCCGGTATGCTGCCTCCCGGCGGCTGGGGTGCAGACACGATTACCGCCCCACCGGAAGGCGTAACGGCCGAATACGGTCAATACGTTGCTACCTTCGGCGAATGTCGCGGCTGTCATGGTCCAGACATGACCGGCACCGAGGCGTCAATGGCTGGCCCGGCAGTCCCCAACCCGCGTCCTCTGGTGAGCACCGTAACCCAGCCAGAGTTTACAGAAATGATGCGCAGCGGCGTCAAGCCAGACGGCACAACTTTCCCCGACACCATGCCCTGGCAAAACGCCGCCAAAATGACGGATGATGACCTGGCTGCGCTGTACGCTTATCTCACGACGCCTGTTAAATAGAATAGATACACAAGGTGCGGCACCCTGCCAAAACACGTCGCACCTTCTCCCGAAATGTACGAGGTGACTTCATGAGTAGTCTCACCACCACAAATGAGAATTTGTAGCCCGATTTGGTAAATCGGGCGGCGATTTACCAAATCGCCCTACATTTTCAAGGGAGATTGGGCTGAGCAACGGCCGTTTACCAAATAAAATAGGAAACCCAATGGCTACCATCAACCAACTCCCTAATTTTCGTGCGCTGGGTATTGCCCTGCTCATAACCGTGATTGTTTTTATGGTCGGTGCGTGGTCGGCGGCCTACTTCCGCCAATGGCCGCTGCCTGCCACCCTGCTGGAAAAATTGACCGTTATTGCCAATGACCGGGTAGGCTGGACGGCACAGGCGATTATTTTTCCGGTGGCATTTCTGGCAACGGCCGTTCTCTTTGCTCTCATTGCCGCCAAAATACCCAACGCACGCGGGTTGGCAAGTGCCGCTGCAATTCTTTTTGCGGTTGGTTTCCTGTGCTGGCTGGTTATCAGCATAGACCGGCTGCAACTGGGGGCGGAAGCAGCCGAACTGATCCGCACCTACGATCCGGCTGCGCCGCCAGAGGTGATGGTCAATTTCAGTTGGGTCTTTTGGGCCAATACGCTGTGCATTTTGGCGGCGTTGGCACTGATGGGCGCGGCATTGGCGATGGTGGGTGTTTTGCCCACTTTGGGCTGGGTGGTGATGGGTACGGCCGTTGCCTCCGCCATCATTGCCACATTAATTTGGGGAGATTGGCCGCCATTTATGAGCTATGTCATTGTGCTGGTGCTGGCAATTGGGCTGGCGAGATTGGACCAATCTTGGTGATTGGCCCAATCTGTAAACTCCAAAGGGATTACTGAATGAACCCTTACGGCCGTATCAAATACCGGGACGTGGGCGGGGGTGGTGTAACGGCCGTGCCTTCCCAGCGCCGCCGCAGTTCCAGCTTTAAACTTGCCTCCCCCTGGCGCATAGCCCAGTTGTGGTTGGCCGCAAAAATCGGCTTCAGGATAAAGGAAAACCAGCGCAGCAGCGGCTTATCGGCCGACACGCGCCATTCGTAAGTGATGTCTACCCAGCTGCCATCTTGCGCCAGCCGCCAGCGACCAAAACCGGTTAAGTCACCCCACGCCTCCAGAGCAAAGCCGTAGGGCGCCTGGTTTTCAGTGACGCGGAACTGCCAGCGCAGGGTGTAGGGCAGCCACCCCTTGGTGTACAGGCTAATCACCTTGCCAATGCCGCGGTCATCGCCCGGCTCCAGCTCCTGCACCGCCAGGTAAACCGACGGCCACCAGCGTACCAGGTCCGGCGCATTGGCCAAAATGTCGCTGACTTCGCGGCAGGTGCCGCGCACACGCCAGCGGGTAACAAAGGCATAGTCGTTGCTTTTCATCGCAAACCTCCATCAAACACTTTTTGCGCACGCTGCCCCTGGCCCACCTCGGCCACAAAAACAGCGCCGTCTGGGGCGATGGCCAGCGCATGGGGCCAGATAAACTGCCCCGGCTCACGGCCGTATCCACCAAAGCGTTCCACAATTGCGCCAGCGGGCGTTAGTTTCAGAATTCGGGCGCGATCCGGCAGCCAGCTGTTCTGATCGCCCCCATCCACCACGTACACAAAGCCATCGTGCCCCACACGCACCGCCCAGGGACGGCCGATTTGCAGTTCATCATGCCAGCTGGTGAGGAAACGGCCGTCTGCGTCAAAAATTTGCACCCGGGCATTACCGCGATCCGCCACGTAGACCTGCCCGTGTGCATCCACATCCAGGCTGTGCGGCAGATCAAATTCACCGGGATTTGTGCCGAGGCGGCCCCATTCAAGCAGGTAACGGCCGACGGCGGCAAAGAGCACAATCCGGCTGATTACATACCCATCACTGACGTAAAAAGAGCCATCGGCCGCTACCGCCACATCCGTGGGTCGGTTGAAATGGGCCGCATCACTGCCCGGCACCCCGGCTTCGCCGAGGGTCAGCAGCAGGTTGCCGGCCCGATCAAATTTAAAAACCTGGTGCAGCCCCACGTCGGTTAACCAGACGCTGTCCTCCTGGTCAACCGTGAGGCCATGCGGCATAACAAAGCGGTTCTTGCCCCAGGAACTGAGCAGCTCGCCAGTTTGCCCGGCAAACACGTAAACCGTCGGCGCGGCAATAAGCGTGGGATCGATGGCTTCGGTCTGCCACACTTTCTCGCCCCGGGCGAACACAAAAACCTGCCCCTGGGAAGCCACGTCGATGCCGGTCACCTGCCCCAAGACCAGGCCAGCGGGCAGCTGCGGCCAATCGGTAACCGGTGTGTAGGATGAACGGCCGTTCACCAACGGCCAGCCCACCAGCCGCAGCGCCCCCCAAAAGAGCGCCAGGTTCACAAGCACCACCAGAACCAACAGCTGGGTGGCCCGGTGACGACGCCGTTTCACAAGGTCACCACCAGGCGGTAAACGGCCGTACTCACCAACCCCACACCATA
>CAUJGI010000335.1 GCA_963169155.1 Chloroflexota bacterium | reverse complement strand
CCCCAAACCTGGCAGCGATGGCGCGTTGGCCCTCGGCCTGGCGCAGCACATCGTGCACAACGGCTGGCACGACGAAACGTGGCTGACTCAGCACACCGTCGGCTGGCCGGAGCTGCAAGCCCGATTGGCCGACTATCCGCTGGACCGCGTGGCGCAAATCACCGGCCTGGCCGAAGGCGATCTTGCCCGCCTGGCGCAACTTTACGCCGAAACCAGCCCCGCCCTCATCAAATATGCCGATGGCTTGCAGCGCAACTTTACCGGCGGGCAAACCGTCCGGGCGATTTGTGCTTTGCCGGCGATGATGGGGCAGTACGGCCGTCGCGGCGGCGGCCTGGCGTACAGCACCAGCGGCTATTTACAGTGGGACAGCGAAGCCGTGGGCAGGCGATCAGAGTGTCCGCCGCCGGGGCGCAGCGTGAACATGAACCGGCTGGGCGCGGCCCTGCTGGGCGAGGTCGACAATCCGCCGATCCAATCGCTGTTTATTTATGGCTCCAACCCGGCAGCCGTTGCCCCCAACGCCGGGCGCGTCGCCGAGGGCATGCGGCGTGAGGATTTGTTCACCGTCGTGCACGAGCTGTTTATGACCGACACGGCCGATCTCGCCGACATCGTCCTGCCCGCCACCAGCCAGCTGGAACACACCGACCTGCACAAAGCGTACGGCCACACCTATCTCACATACAATCATCCAGCCATCCCGCCGCTCGGCGAGTGCAAAAGCAATTGGGACGTCATGCAGCGACTGGCCACCGAGATGGGCTTCACCGAACCGTGGCTGCACCAGGCCGCCGATGAGGTGCTGGAGGAGGTGCTGACAGCCACCGCTGCCAAAAATCCGGCGCTGGCGGGCATCACGCTGGAAAGGTTGAAGCAGGAAAACACCGTGCCGCTCACCATCGCGCCAGACGTGCCGTTTGCCGACGGCCGTTTCCCCACCCCCAGCGGCAAAGTTGAACTGTATTCACAAACGATGGCTGAAATGGGCTTAGACCCGCTACCCGGCTGGCAGCCTGCGGCCGATTCTGGCGGGCAGGATGGGATGGAACTAAACGGCCGTTTCCCCGCCAACGAAGCCTTTACCCTCATCTCCGCCGCCGCGCACCACTTTGTCACCAGCACCTTTGCCAACCAGGAGGCGCTGGTAGCCCGCGAAGGCGAGCCGTTTGTGGAAATCCATCCTGACGATGCCACCCGGCACCACATTCAGTCGGGCGATTGGGTACGCTTAGAAAACGGCCGTGGCTTCTGCGACCTGCGGGCCAAAGTGACGGACGGGGTGCGGCCCGGTGTAGTGGCTTCACCAAAAGGCAGGTGGAGCAGGATGGGCAACGGCCGTAATATCAACTGGCTCACCTCCGACGCGCTGGCAGACATGGCCGGGCAGAGCACCTTCCACAGCAGCCGTGTCTGGCTGCGCCGGATTGAGTAGATAAGGGTTACTTTGGCGTACAGATTGGGCCAATCTTGGAGATTGGCCCAATCTTGCCAGGTTAATGACAGGCAATCTCTAAGGGCAAAACGGCCGTTGCGCAAGCTCGCTCAATTCGTAAACCGTTAGCTCCGCATCCTGCACCAACGGCTCATACTGCTCAAAAAAGGTCAGCAGGTAGTCCGTTTCGTCAAAGTGATGAAAGAGGACGTAACGAAAATTATCCGCGAGAAGTTGGGTAACAGCCGTATCCAACTCCTCCCCCATGAAGCTGCAATTTAACGGAACCTCAGCGTCCCAGGTACGCAGCAGCGCATTGGCGTTGATGTAGCGATACGCCTCTTCCGGCGTGCGGGCACTGAGTCCTTCCACCATCGGTTTCTCGTGAACGGTCTGGTAAAACTCGTACAGCTTGGACTCCTGGCGTCCCAATGGCAGCTCAATCAGGGCAAACTGCTCGGGGTCCTGGGCCAGCGCATGGTAAAACGGGTGCACTGCGGCGGAAATCCCGCGGTATGGCCCATTCCACAGCTCAAAGATGAGCAGCGGGATGGCCAACAGCAGCGCCATCTGCCCCGCCTGGGGCCGCGACGATTGGGCGGCACGCTGCCAGAGCGCAGCAAAGCCATACGCCGCCAGAATGCCCATCGGCAGCAGCAGCCCAAGCAAAAAGTAGTCGGGGGTTCCCACGGCGCGAATGGGCGGGAACCAGGACAGTAAAGCGGCCGGCAGAACGATATCGCTGTACACCACCCCGTTAAACCGCAGAACCGGCCCCGCAGCCAGCAGCAAAAACAACAGCCAGGTTCCCAGCCAAAGCGCCACCTCCGACCGCTTCTGCCGCCAGGTCAGGGCCACCACCATCAACAGGATCGGCACCACCCCTAGGTAGGCGGGCCACTTTTTGTTGGTGTTAAAGTTATCGCTAATCGGTTCCACCAGGGGGGCAAAAATGGGATTCAGGTGAGACGGCGTCACCAGCGCCAGGAGATCGGTCTGGTAGCGGGCTGCGTCATACTTGGCCTCAATCACTTCGTCCAGCGTTTGCGGCGTGGCAAAGATAAACCAGAGGCGCACGGCGAGGAGAACGGCCGTTACCAACCCAATCCACAAGCTGTTTCGCCAGAACTGGCCCGTGCGCCAGCGCCCTTGCTCCAGCGCCACAAAAATGAATACCAGCCCCAGCGTGAGCAGGGTAAACACCATGATGTACAGGCTGGTATAAGCGGCGACGGCAAGGATAACGGCCGTTGCCCAAATGCCCCAGCGGGAACGGCCGTTACGCAAGGTGATCAGCAGTGCAAGCGCGGCCAACGGCACCGGGGCCAGGTGCACCAGGTCGGGATGCCCGCCTGTGTGAGTGACAAAATACGGCGAAAAGCTGAAGACAAAACCGCCCACAAACGCGGCCAGCCGGTTTTGCAGCAAATAATAAATCAGCAAATAAGCGGCATAACCGCTGGAGAAAATCGCCCAGGGAATAGTGATATTGTAGGCGTCAATCGGCCCCAGCAGCGGCGTGAGCAGCCAGCTAAACGGCGCTACGATCCAACTGATACTGTGGTACGAGAGGTCCAGCCCAATCGGGTAGAAAAGATCGCTGGTGTAGAAAAACGGCTGGCCGGTGTCCAGGTGGTGCTGCAGCCACCATTGGTCCCACAGCTTGACAAACGTGTCAACGTCATGGATGGCCAGCCAGTTTTCGCCGAGCCTGGCCGCCAGCGGCCAGGTAAAGGCGATGGTCAACGCCAGGTACAGCAGCAAAATGACGGCATCGCGCCGTATCCAGTTCACAATTCGGTTAGGCTTTTCTATCATCATGATCGATTATGAGCGCTTCGGCAGAAATTGCAACAGTGACACTAGGGTGCAAGTACGGCCGTTCCCCTCGCCATAGCCTTCACTTTTCAGTAGTTTTATCAGGCAAATGTGGTATGATCGCGCCCATTGCGGCAGCCTGACTAACCGATACTCGCGGCTGTTGATCGGCCTTAAACGTGACACAATACCTTGATCCGTTTGGGTCCGATCAGAAACTATTTCAGGAAGGGTCTTTGTCCATTATGGAGTTTCAAATTCCAACACTGTATTTTCCAGTAGCCGCCCCCGTGATGATTGTGGCCGGGTGGGGCGTTCTTCTTATGATTCTCGACCTCTTCATTCCCGAAGAGAAACGCACCTGGGCGCCGTGGCTAGCGGCGGTTGGTCTGGTGCTGGCTATGGTCCAGTCCTGGGCACTGTGGGGTGACAGTTATGGGACGTTTACGGCCGTTGGCGGCCATCCCATGCTGGTGGTAGATAACTTCGCCACCTTCCTCAACATCACCTTCTTGCTCACCGGCCTGCTCTCCATCCTCATTTCGGCCGGGTACCTGCGTAAACACGAGCTGGATCGCCCCGAATTTTACATGCTCATGCTCTTCTCCATCAGCGGCATGATGCTCATGGGCATGGCCAACGATCTCATCCTCATCTTCCTGGCGCTGGAAGTGCTCTCCATCCCGCTCTACATCATGTCTGGCATGGCCTGGCCCCGCACCGATTCAGAAGAATCGGCGATGAAATATTTCTTGCTCGGCGCGTTTTCCTCCAGCATCCTGGTCTTTGGCATCGCCCTTACCTACGGGGCCACCGGTTCCACCGCCCTGCCGGAAGTGCTGGCCAACATTGGCAGCAGCGGCGCGCTGGGGCTGGCGGGCGCTGCCTTTTTACTGGTAGGGTTTGCGTTTAAGGTAGCGGCCGTTCCCTTCCACATGTGGACGCCAGACGTATACGAAGGCGCGCCAACCGTGGTTACCGCCTTCATGTCGGTGGGGGCCAAGGTGGGCGGTTTTGCCGCCATGCTGCGCATTTTTGTCACCGCGCTGCCCAACCGTGGCGATACCTGGACCGGCGCGGTGGCCATCATTGCCGCCGCTACCCTCATTTTGGGCAACCTGGTCGCCATCTCCCAGGCCAACATCAAGCGCATGCTGGCCTACTCCAGCATTGCCCACGCGGGCTACATCATGATTGCCGTGGCCGCTGGCCTGGGCAGCTCCGAT
>CAUJGI010000334.1 GCA_963169155.1 Chloroflexota bacterium | reverse complement strand
TAATTTCCCCAAGTTTGAAAACGGCCGTTCCCCAGCAGCATCACAGGAACGGCCGTTTTCGTTTTCCGCCCCCCTCCCGTTAAGAACCCCAGAGAAGTCAGCCGTGTGCGTAGGCAGGACGGCCGTTTTTGTGTATCCTTCGCTCCATCTTGACAGTCACAGTCAGGTGGATATATACTCATAGTATATACAAAGGCGGTGATAATCATGCAAACAGCAGCATTATTCAAAAATGGGGGCAGTCAAGCAGTTCGGCTGCCAAAAGAGTTTCGTTTTGAGGGCGAAGAGGTTTTTATCAAGAAAACGGCCGAAGGCGTATTGCTCATTCCCAAAGAAAAGCATATTGCGCTGATGTGGCAGGAATGGGTAGAAAACCTGGCACAGTTTGATGAACCTATCACCATTGAGCGCGGCGGGCCTCCCCAGGAGCGCGAGGGGCTAGATGAACTATTTCCTTGATACCAACATTTGCATTTACATCATCAACAAGCGCCCACCCGCCATCATCGAGAAACTTATGCAATTTTCTCCACAAGAGATAGGCGTATCGGCCATTGTGGTTTCGGAATTACAGTACGGCGTGGCTAAAAGCAGCCAACCAGAGCGAAATCACCAGCTTTTGGACGCTTTTTTACGGCCGTTCCAGGTTGTGCCCTACGATGAAGCAGCTGCCGAAGCCTACGGGGCCATTCGCGCTGATCTGGAGAAAAAAGGGCAGCCCATCGGGCGAGAAGATTTGCTCATCGCCGCCCATGCCCTGGCGGCTGATCTGACGCTTATTACCAATAATGAAGCGGAATTCAAACGTGTGCCAAATCTGCGCGTTGAAAACTGGGCGGCCTAAGCTTTGTCCTTTTTAACCCCCCTCTTCCTGCTGCTGGGCCTGCTGGCCGGACCAATCATCATCCTCTACATGCTGCGGCTGCGGCGGCGCGAGGTCATGGTGAGCAGCACGCTGCTTTGGCAAAAGCTGCTGCGCGACCGCGAAGCCAATGCTCCCTGGCAAAAGCTGCGCCGTAACCTGCTCCTCATTTTGCAACTGATCATTTTGGCGGCGCTGGTGTTTGCTCTGGCACGGCCGTTTCTGCCCACCCCGTCCATCATCAGCGGCAGCGTCGTCGTTTTGCTCGATGCCTCCGCCTCCATGCTGGCCACCGACGTCGAGCCGACCCGCTTTGACGCTGCCAAAGCCGAAGTCGCCCAACTCATCAACGATCTCGGCGGGGACAGCCAGATGACGCTCATCAAGGTGGGGCAGACGCCCACCGTCCTGGCCGCGGCCACCAACGACCGCACCCAGCTCCAGCGCGCCCTCGATGCCGTGCAGCCCGATCCGGCCGACGCGGCCTGGAACGCCGCTTTTGCCCTGGCCACCGGCGCAGCCCAGGGCTTCCGCGACGCCCGCATCGTCATCATTTCCGACGGCGGCCTGCCCGATGATTTGCCACCGCTGCCCGTCGAATCGATCTACCGGCCCATTGGCGAAAGCGGCGAAAATCTGGCCATCACCGCCCTGGCCACACGCGAGACCGAATCGGGTATCCAGCTTTTTGCCAGCGTGCAAAACGAGGGGCTGATTGACCGCGAAACATTGCTCAGCATTGACCTGGACGGCACGCTGTTTGACGCGCGCCGCCTGACGGTGCCCGCGGGCAGCAGTGTCAACGCCACCTGGGATTTGCCGCCCGGCACGGCCACCATCCGCGCCCACCTGGGCGACAACGTGGGCGACTTTTTGCCGCTCGATGACGTCGCCTGGGCCGTGCACGAGGGCGGCGTGAGCAACCGCACCCTGCTGGTGACGGAAGGCAATCTCTTTTTGGAGCAGGTGTTTACCGTCCTGCCGGGCATCGAGGCCTTCAAAGTGCCGCCAGACAGCGATCTGCTCGATGCGGCGGATTTTGACTACGATCTTGTCATCTTCGACGGCGTGCCGCTGCCCGACCCACCACCCCCGGCCGACATGCTCATCATCAACCCGCAGGCGGGCGGCGAAGGTGGGCTGTTCAGCGTCACTGGCGCTTTCTCCAACACAGTCACCACACGGCTGGAGGAGTCGCCGCTGCTGCAATTTGTCGATTGGAGCGACGTGGACGTGCGCCAGGCGCAGCAGGTTGCCGCGCCGTGGGCGCAAACGCTGGTGGCGGCCGAAGGCGGGCCGCTGCTGCAAATTGGCGAGCAAAACGGCTACCGCATCGCCCTGCTCGCCTTTGACCTGCGTGACTCAGACCTGCCGCTGCAAATTGCATTTCCCATCTTAATGGCTAATATTACGGGCTGGCTCAGCCCCGGACGGGCGTTTGACGCGCCGACGGGCCTTCAGCCGGGTGATCCGGTGGCGGTGGTGCCGGGGGCCAGCAGTACGGCCGTTCTCGTCCAAAAACCAGACGGCAGCCGCTGGACGGCCGAAGTGGGCGAAGCCGATTTGTTCTTCACGGAGACGGACGAGCCGGGCCTGTACACCGTGCTGCTGCGCGACGCGGCGGCAGACCGTCCCGCGGGCAGTTTTGCCGTGAACCTGTTCAGCCCGGCCGAATCGGCCATTCGCCCGGTGGAAAGTTTGCAGATTGGGCAAACGCAGGTGGACACCGAAGACGAAGGCGACGTGGGCCAGCGCGAACTGTGGCCCTGGCTGCTGGCCATCGCCGTGGCCGTGCTGATCGTCGAGTGGTGGGTCCACCATCGCGGCACCCGCTGGCCCAAACTGCCGACTGTGGACGCTTTAAACCGACTGCGGCAGCGATGAATTTTCATCAAAGATTTCGCAGATTTTCAGGATTACATGTAATTACCAGTGTCATACCCGCGCAGGCTGTTATCCATTTTCATCACCAATATGGATTCCCGCTTTCGCCGGAATGACACATTTTTATTTTTTATGAGTGACCAAGCCAGCCTGGAAACCGAACCGACTGTAGCCGCACCGCGCTGGTGGTGGTGGCTGGTGGCTGGTTTGGTGCTGGTGCTGCTGGTCTGGCTGGGGCTGCTGCTGAGCGGTTCACGGCCGTTGAAGATGTGGCCAGATACGGCCGTTCCCCCCAACGCCACCCTCAACCCTCAGGCTCTCCTGGTCGATTTTGACGCCCTCAATGACAATCCGTCCGATTATGTCAACCAGCGCGTGCGCGTCAGCGGCAGCTATTTGCGGCTGGAGCCGGTGGACTGCGCCCAATTCAGCGGGCCACGCATTCAGTGGGGGCTGGTCGCCGCGGGGTTGCAGCTCAATGCCACCGGGTTTGAGGCGATTGTGCTGCCCATCGTGCCGCCCGGCACGGCCATGACGGTAGACGGCATCTGGCGGCGCTACCCGGGACTGGCAGGCTGCGGCAAGGAACCAGAGCGGGGGTTGTGGTACCTGGAAGTGGAGCAAATTGTACAG
>CAUJGI010000333.1 GCA_963169155.1 Chloroflexota bacterium | reverse complement strand
GCTTGACGGTGCTGTTGTGCTTCAGCGGCTTGGTGGCGTCTGGCAAATGGCGGTACGCCGCGTCGAACAAGATGGTGTGGCCAATCACCCCCGGCGCAGCCACGATGTGCCCCCGCGCCAGGTCATCCTTGTCGATGCCGGTCAGGTTGATGGCTACGCGGCTGCCGGGGCGGGCCACCTCCAGCTTGGTTTTGTGCGTTTGCAGGCCGCGAATGCGCCCTTTTAGCCCGGTTGGTTGAATTTCGATGGTGTCGCCGACGTGGAAACGGCCGTCGATCAACGTGCCGGTCACCACGGTGCCAAAGCCGGACAGGGTGAAAATGCGGTCGATGGGGAGGCGGGGACGGCCGTTGTCTGGCCGGGGCGGTGAGGCGGCCAATTTTTGCCACAGCACCTGCTTCAATTCGGCCAGACCAGCGCCAGTTTTGGCCGAGACGGGAATGATGGGCGCGTCGGCCAGGGCGGTGCCGTGCAGCACTTCGCCCAGGTCCAGCGTCACCAGCTCCAGCCAATCTGGATCGTCGGCGATTAGATCGACTTTGGTGAGGGCAACCACGCCGCCGCGCACTTCCAGCAGGTCCAAAATCGCCAGGTGCTCCCGCGTTTGCGGCATCACCCCCTCGTCGGCGGCGACAACAAACAAGGCCACATCGATGCCACCCACGCCAGCCAGCATGTTCTCGATGAAGTCACGGTGCCCCGGCACATCGACTACGCCGACTTCGGCCTCGGTTGCACCGTCGCCCAGCTGGAGCCAGGCAAAACCGAGGTCGATGGTCATTTCGCGCGCTTTTTCTTCAGCTAAACGGTCGGGATCAATGCCGGTGAGGGCTTCTACAAGGGTGGATTTGCCGTGGTCAACGTGTCCGGCGGTGCCGATTACATACATACTGGGATTGGGGAATTTTTATGGGGAGATTGGAGATTAGAGATTAGAGAGTTGTTGACAATCTCCAATCTCCAATCTCTAATCTCCAGGTTTATTCGTACTCTTCGCGCACGGGCACCAGGGCAGGCTGGCGGCGGCGGTTGGGGTTTTGCTGGACGGCCTTTTCAACTTCTTCCAGCCAGATGCGCGGGAACGTCTTGAGGGCATCGGCCTGGGCGGTTTGCACGCGCCAGAGTAAATCTTTTTCCTGCTCCAGTTTGCCGATCTTCTCGTCGATCAGGACGATCATTTCGCGGATTTCCCGCTCGTGGCGGTTGAAGGTGTTCCAACGCTGTTCAGTGTCCACCGTCTGGCTCTTCCAGCGTTTGTCGTTTTCGTGGCGGAAATCGTCCCAGCGTGACTGCATGCGGCTGGTTTCCACGCGCAGGATCTCAGTGGCTTCACGCTGCTGCTTTTCAATCTGTTCCTGCCAGCCGCTGAGGGTTTGCACGGCCATTTTGGCTTCTTTGTACATGTCGGAGAATTTGACAAACTCTTTGTTGAAGCGCTCGATATTGTCTTCCTGCTCTTCCAGGACGCGCCGCCAGCCTTCGAGCCGCTGGTTGCGCTCGTACTCGCCAATCTGGATTTGCTCCATCCAGTTTTTGGTGCTTTCCTGCACCTGGTTTTGCTTTTCGGTGATACCAGACAGGCTGGATTCCAGGCGCAGGATGGCGCTGTTGGAGGTGTCTAACCGGCTGTAGATGTGCTCCCAGCGCTTGTTGATTTCGACAACGGCCGTTTGCACCTCAGAAACATTGCGGTTGTTGTGTTTCTCTTTTTCTTCCAGGAAGGCAAAATTGCTGTCCCAGCTTTCCAGCCGGTTGCGCAGGTTGTCTAGCTGGGTTTTTTGCTGGCCAATCAGGTTGGCCAGGCGAGATTCTTCGGCCACGCGCAGTTCCATGTCGTTGCGCAGATTGGGCACCTGGCCAATGTCCTTGCGCAGTTCCGCCAGCTCCCGGGTGCTGGATTCTTGCTCCACGCGCCGCAGCCGGTCCATTTCCGCCTCCGACTGGATGCGCCGCTGGTCGTACTGCTCGATCATCTGCACAATTTCGTCTTTGAACTGGGCCAGCTGGAGATCGACCTTGGGAATACGGCCGATTTGCGCCTGAGTGCTGGAAAGCTGCCGCTCCAAATCCTGAATGCGCTGCTCGCGCCCGGCAATCTCGCGCTCTTGCAAGACGAGCTTTTGTTCCAGCTCGGTGAGTTTGCGCGTTTGCTTGCGCCGCTCTTCATCCAGCCAATCGAGTCGGCCTTGCAGGTCTTTGATGGCCTGGTCTGTCGCCGCAGGTGTGCCAGTGTTTGCCATAGCTGTTCTCCTGGATCGTCATTTATCCACAAATTACGCAGATTCACACAGATCACCATCTTCGCAAATTTTGACTTTACCAGTGTAGATTCCCGCCTTCGCGGGAATGACAACCTAAAAATACAAAGATAGTGACAGATTATGCTTGTCGTTTTTTCTGCGTGCGTGCAAATCATTATAACTTGGCCAGGGCAACTGGGCGAGTGGGGCGTAAGGTTGTTTAGTTTTCCGTAATCAGTTTTCCGTGATCGGTAATTGGTCATCCGTAATCGGTAAACCGTTCACCGATTACCGATTACCGTTTACCGCTCCCCGGCAACCGGCTGTATAATCCCCGCCATGCATATCGGAATTGATGTTCGCCTGCCGTTTTACCAGATGGGGGGCATTAGCCAGTACATTTTGCACTTGCTGCCCGCGCTGGCGGCGTTGGATACGGAGAATCGGTATTCGTTGTTTCACTTGCAAAAAGACGGCCGTTCCCACACCCCACCAGCCGCCCCCAACTTCCAGCGGAAAAATGTATTCACCCCCTGCCACCACCGGCTGGAGCGCTGGGCGCTGGGGCTGGAACTGCTGCCGCATCGGCTGGAACTGCTGCACAGCCCCGATTTTATTCCACCACAGTGGGGCGCTCGCCGCAAAGTCATCACCGTGCACGATTTGAACTTTATTTTTTACCCGCAGTTCCTGACGCGGGACAGCATGGCGTATTACGCCGACCAAATCGCGCGGGCCGTGCAGGTGGCCGATCACATCTCGGCCGACAGCCACGCCACGCGGCATGATTTGATCGAGCAGCTGCGCGTACCGCCGGAGAAGATCACCACGGTGCACCTGGCGGCCAATCCGCTGTATGAGAAGGGGTATGAGGGAACGGCCGTTGCCGCCACCCTGCAAAAACACAACCTGCCTCGCGGCTTCATCCTCTTTGTCGGCACGCTGGAACCGCGCAAAAATTTGCCCTTTCTCATCCGCGCCTACGACGAGCTGCTGAAGCAGGGTGAGATTGACGTGCCGCTGGTGTTGGTCGGTGGCAAGGGCTGGCTGTTTGAAGAGGTGTTTAGTACGATTGGCGAGCTCGGCCTGCACGACAAAGTGCGCCATCTGACGGGCATCTTTGATGAAGCGCTGGCCCATTTTTACCACGCCGCCGGGGTGCTGGTGACACCCTCCCATTACGAAGGCTTTGGCCTGCCCGCCCTGGAAGCGATGCACTGCGGCTGCCCGGTTATCGTCAGCAATCGCGGCTCGCTGCCGGAGGTGGCGGGCGCGGCGGGCTTGCAGCTGGCGCTAGACGACGAGGCGGTCTGGACCGACGCCCTGCGCCGTGTCCTCACCGATTCGACCCTGCGCCAAAAGATGATCGAGCGCGGCCACGCCCAGGCGAAAACGTTCACCTGGCACAAAGCGGCCGAGATGACGCTGAAAATGTACGAATCTGATTTTTAACACCCCCTCCCGAGCCCTCCCCCTGGCAGGGGGAGGGAACAGGCTCCCTCGCCCCTCGGGAGAGGGTTGGGGTGAGGGTTGCCTTTTTATGAAAGTTTTACTGCTGACGCCACAACTGCCATATCCACCGCATCAAGGCACGAGCCTGCGCAATTTCCACATCATTCGGGGGCTGGCGCAGGCGTGTGAGGTGTCGCTGCTCAGCTTTTTAGAGCCGGGGCAGTCGGTGGCGGCGGAGCAAATTGGGCCACTGGTTGAGTTGTGCCGCACAATCGAAACCGTGCCCGTGCCGCAGCGCACGACGGGCCAGCGGCTGCAGCAATTGCTCACCACGCGCCGCCCGGACATGGCGCACCGGCTGTTCAGCCCGGCGTTTAACGTCCGGCTGTTGCAACTGCTCCAGGCAGACAACTTTGACATCGTGCAAATTGAGGGCATTGAGCTGGCGCGCTACCTGCCGGTGATTCGTCACGGCAGCCCACGCAGCAAAATTGTGTTTGATGATCACAACGCCGAGACGGAGTTACAGCGGCGCAATTTTTTGACCGATTTGCGCCAGCCGCGCCGCTGGGTGGCGGCGGCGTATTCGGCCGAGCAGGTGCGGCGGCTGCGCAAATTTGAGCGCTGGACGTGCCAGCAGGCGGATTGGGTCACGGCCGTTTCCCACCCCGATAAAGTTCATTTAGAAAAGCTGACAAACGGCCGTACCCCGATTACCGTCATCCCCAACTGCCTGGACGTGGCTCAGTTTCAGCTGGCAGAAGCGGAGGCGATTGCCAGCGACATTGTGTTTAGCGGCAAAATGGATTATCGCCCCAACGTAGACGCGGTGCTCTGGTTTGTGGCTGAGGTGTGGCCGATGGTGCGACGGGAACGGCCGTCGACCACCTTCACCATTGTCGGGCAAAAGCCACATGCCCGGCTGGATCGGCTGAAAAACGAGCCGGGTATCACGCTGACTGGCTGGGTAGATCGGGTGGAGCCGTACCTG
>CAUJGI010000332.1 GCA_963169155.1 Chloroflexota bacterium | reverse complement strand
CGGCCGTATGCCGTCCATTGCTACCGGTGCCCTCATGGCCAACCACACGCTGCGGGCTATCGGCGTTAGCGGCGATGGCGACACGGCCAGCATCGGCATGGGCCAGTTTAAGCACATGATGCGGCGCAACGTGCGCATGGTGTACATTGTGGAAAACAACGGCGTGTATGGCCTGACCAAAGGGCAGTTTTCCGCCACGGCCGATGAAGGCCAGGCGCTGAAATATGCCGGGTCGAACGATCTGCCGCCCATCGACATTTGCATGGAAGCGATACTGGCGGGCTGCGGTTTTGTGGCGCGTTCCTTCTCGGGCGACGCCAAACAGGTGCGGGAATTGTTGAAGGCGGCGCTGAGTCATCGCGGTACGGCCGTTCTGGACATCATCAGCCCGTGTGTGGCGTTTAACAATCACGATAGCTCCACCAAAAGCTACACCTACGGCAAGGACCACGAAGAGCAACTGCATGACATCGGCTGGGTGGCACCGCAGGAAGAGATCATGATTGACGAGTACGCGCCGGGTGAAATGAAGGTGGTGGCGATGCACGACGGGTCGCACCTCCAGCTGCGCAAGCTAGACGAAGATTACGAGCCGACCGACAAGATGGGCGCGCTGCACCGCCTGATGTGGGCGCAGGAAAAGCAGGAGTTCATCACCGGCCTGATTTATTACGATGGCCAGCGGCAAAACCTGGCCGAGGCCAGCCATCTGCCCGCCACGGGCCTGGCAAATGTGCCTGCTGAGAAGCTACGGCCGTCGGCCACCTCGCTGCAGGAGATTATGGCGGGTTTGATGTAGTTGAACGGTAGATTTTGATACGAAACGGCCGTTTGCATTCCGTGAACGGCCGTTTTTGTTTAAATTTGGGACGCGGATAAACGCGGATAAACGCGGAGGAAGAGAAAAATCCGCGTCCTCCGCGTTTATCCGCGTTCTATCAAATTTCCGTTGACAGAAACGGCCGTTCTGCGTAGTCTAGTCGCTGATGAGCGAAAAACGTTTTCCCACCCTAACCGATCCCACTGGCCGCACCCACGATTTAGCCGGGCCGACGACGATGATCGGCCGTGCTGTAGAAAATGAGATTGTGGTCAGCAGCAAGCGCATTTCGCGGGAACACGCCTGCATTCGCCGCGAAGGGTGGCGGGTCATTTTGGAAGATGTGGGCAGCACCAACGGCACCTTTCTCAACGACCAGCGCCTGGTGGCGCCGGTGCAGCTGCGCGATGGGGATCACATCAAGGTGGGGGATGTGCTGTTTGTCTTCCATGATCCAGAAGTGACGTACCAGGACACGATGCTGCCGGAGCTGGAAATGGACATTCCGGCGGGCATTGTGCGGATCAACCGCCAGTCCGTCGACCTGGCCCCCAAAGAGTTTGACCTGCTGGCCTATCTGTTTGCCCACCCCAACCTGGTTTGTTCGAAGGATGCGATTGGCACGGCCGTCTGGCCCGAATACCAGGGCGGCGTGTTTGATTACCAGATTGAAAACCTGGTGCGCCGCCTGCGCACCAAGCTGGAACCCGATCCCACCACTCCCCAACTCCTCCTCACCGTGCGCGGCCGGGGCTATAAGCTGGTTTTGTAGTTGGTTAATAAAAATTAGCCGCGAATTTCGCGAATGAGCGCGAAACAAAATAGTAAATGGCCTGGCAGTTTTGGTACGGCCGTTCATCCCTCCCCCCTTCACCCTGTCACCTGGTCACCTGGTCACCTTGATAGCCAACCGTTAGCTAACTGATAGGCAACGTTCCTCTCTGTTTCGTTACACTGCCTGCATATATTTTGCACAATCTTTGCCCCTTTGATTGTCATTCCCGCGAAGGCGGGAATCCACTGGTGTCACCAAAAGATGGATACCCGCCTTCGCGGGTATGACACGCGTTCTGGTAAGGTTGAAATCGGCAAAGGTCGTGTTTTACTGAACATGTGGAGGTAATGATGAAACAAGAAACGGTAAGCCAAAATGAATCGTCACGCGGTTTGTCCTGGTTCGATCTGGGTGGGTTGACGCTGCTGGCGGTGGGATTGGTGTTTATGGCGGTGAATTTGTTGGGGATGCGGCAGCTGGAAAATTGGTGGAGCGGGTTTATTCTGCTGCCCGGCCTTTTGTTCCTGGGGGTGGGGCGGACGATGTGGGGGCGGAGCGGCCGTACCGCCCTCCTCCCCCGCCTCAGCACTGGCCTGGGCCTGGTCATCACCACGGTGGCGGCCATGTTTGCCCTGAACCTGAGCTGGAACGTCTGGTGGCCGCTGATGATTGTGGTGCCCGGTGTGGCCTTCTGGCTGCTGGGTGGGGCAAAAGTGGGGGTGGGGGTAACGGCCGTACTCCGTTTCCATCGCTGGCTGGCCGTTACCATGCTCTTGCTCGGTTTCACCTTTTTGGCCGATCAGCTCAATATGATTGATTTATCGGCGCTGTTTGGCAGCTTTCACTGGTGGGGCTTTTTTATATTGCTCCCCGGCATCGGAGCCTTTTTTGAGGGCTGGCGTGTGCTACGCCGCTCCGCCTGGGCTTCCACGATGCTGCTCATGACGGCCGTCTGGATTGTAAGCAGCGGCCTGATGGAACTACTTGCCCCAAACTGGCTTTCGTGGGAAGGTATGGTGGGTGTCGGGCTGATTGGCACCGGGCTGTTGACCCGTGGCTGGCTGTTCCTCCGCCCTGGCGCGCCCACTGAGGCGAAATGAATGGGACGCAGATAAACGCGGATGAACGCTGATTTTTTTATCCGCGTCATCCGCGTTCATCCGCGTCCAATTGGCTGCAAAAAGTAGAAGGAGAACAATGTTTCGGTCATCACTGACGGGGCAGAATTTAGGCAAATATCGCGTGTTGGAGCCGCTGGGCAGCGGCGGCATGGCCCGCGTCTATCGCGGCTACCATCCGCAGCTGGACCGCTTTGTGGCGATCAAAGTGCTGCGCTCCGACCTGGTGGACGATGAGCTGTTTTTGACCCGCTTCCGCCGCGAGGCGCAATCTGTGGCGGCGTTACGCCATCCCAACATCATCCAGGTGTTTGATTTTGACGTGGCCGACGACGTGTATTTCATGGTGATGGAGCTGCTGGATGGGGACACGCTGCACACCCGCCTCACCGATTACCGGGTGCGGGACGAGCCGATGCCCTGGGGCGAAACTGTGCGCATCTTGCTCGACGTGCTGGACGGGCTGGGCTACGCCCACCAGGAAGGCATGATTCATCGCGACATCAAACCAGCCAACATTTTGCTGACGCGGCGCGGCCAGGCGGTGCTGGCCGATTTTGGCATTGCCCAGATTGTGGGCGGCACGCGGCATACCGTTTCCGGGGCGCTGCTGGGTACGCTCAACTACATGGCCCCGGAGCAGGGGCTGGAAGGTGTCAGCGATGTGCGCAGCGATTTGTATTCGCTGGGGGTGGTGCTGTACGAGATGCTCACCCGCCGCCCGCCGTTTGATGCCGACACGCCCCTGGCGATCTTGTTGAAGCACGTCAACGATCCGCTGCCGCTGCCTACGGAACTGAATCCAGACGTGCCTGCGCCGCTGGAGCGCATTGTGCTAAAAGCGCTGGCCAAGGATCGCAACGGCCGTTTCCAATCTGCCCCAGAAATGGCCGAAGCCCTCATAACGGCCGCTGCCCAGGCCCACATCCAGCTGCCCACGCGCATTTCCCTGCCGCTTTCCTTTTCCACCAGCGAAGCGCCCGCCGATTCGGTGGCCGTTTTTTCGGGCACGGCCCGGCAGAAGCTGGCCGATGTTGAGTTTGCGGCGCAGGATACGGCCGTTACCAGCCAGCAATCTATCACCGCCGCCCTGGCGGCGCTTAAGGCGCAGGAGCCAACGGTGGTGGGGGTGGAAACGGCCGTGGCCGCCCAGGAAAAACCCGCCGCTTGGCCTGCGGTTGTGCGCAGTGTGGGGCTGCTCATTTTGGTGAATGCGTTGGTGGTGATGTTTTCCGGTGCAGCCGGAGCTGGCTGGTTCTTCCGCAGCGGCTGGCCCATTGAATTGATGCTCGTTGCGGTGCTTTTTGGCCAGCTGATGGCCAATCAAGGTTCGCCCTGGTTGTTGATTCCGGGTGGCTTGCTGTTGGGCGAGGCAGTTTTGTTGAGCTACTACGCGCTTTCTGGTCGCTGGGGCGATTGGTTGTTTTTATGGCCGTTGCAGGTGTTCCTCGTTTTTGGCGTGCTGTGGGTTACCATTTCGCGCGCCGCTTCG
>CAUJGI010000331.1 GCA_963169155.1 Chloroflexota bacterium | reverse complement strand
GTGGGGTTGCCGTTTTCCTGAATCAGTCGGGGGGCAAACCCCTGGATGCCGCCCTCCAGCTCCATCGGCAGCCCGCGCAGAAAGTTGCTGTCCTGGGCATTTACCTGGCGGATGGCGCAGCCATATTCTCGGGCCAGCTCCAGCATCGCCTGGAATAACTCCTTCGTGTAGTATGAGGTGTGATGGTGTGAATCGAGATGGGTTGGGGTGCGGCCAGTGATGCGGACAAACTTCTCAATCTGGGTGAGCCATTCCGCCTTGGCCTGCGCCGCGTCGATGCCCGGCAGCCGCTGGATGAACTGCTCCAGGTTGGGCAAACGGTATTCGTCAGTGACCAGGGTGGGGATTTCTTTGGGGGAGGTGAGGGTGTACCCGGCCGTCAGCACCAGGTGCACGCCCATGTCCAGCCCGGGCGTTTCCTCCAGGGCCAGCAAAATATCGGCTTCGGCGTTGGGGAAGTTCATCATGCAGGTGGTGGAGCGAATGATGCCCCGCCGGTAGGCGTCGCGGATGCCCCGCGAGATGTTTGAAGAACGGGCATAATCATCGGCATTAACAATTAATTGCAGCGACATGGCGAATGTCTCCTTTGTGGGGCGATTTGATAAATCGCCGCCCAATTTACCAAATCGGGCTACAGATTTAGGCCACCAACTCAACGGCCGTTTGCAAACGAATGTCCTGGCTGGAAGCGCCAATCAGGATTTCAAATGTGCCGGGTTCGACAAACCAGCCATTGTGGGCGGGATGGTAGTAGTGAAACGCTTCCTGGCTGAGGTGGAAGGAGACCGTTTGCGTTTCCCCTGGAGCCAGGCTGACTTTGGTGAACGCTTTAAGCTCCTTTTCAGGCCGGACGAGCGCCGACGCCACATCCCGAACGTACACCTGCACAATTTCTTTACCGGCCACTGGGCCCGTGTTTTGCACGTCACACTGAATTTCCAGCCCCTCGACGCTCTGGAAGGGCGAATTTTTGACCTGAAGGTTGCTGTAGGCAAAGGTGGTGTAGGAGAGGCCGTGGCCAAAGGGGAACAACGGCCGTACCTTCTTTTTGTCGTAGTAGCGGTACCCCACAAACAGCCCTTCGCCGTAGAGTACACGGCCGTTTTCGCCCGGGTAGTTGATAAAGGCCGGGTTATCTTCCAGCCGCACCGGGAAGGTGGTGGGCAGCTTGCCGCTGGGCGTCACGTCGCCAAAGAGTATGTCGGCCAGGGCGTTGCCGCACTCCTGGCCGTTGAACCATTGGGTCAGCACCGCGCCCGTCTGGTCCAGCCAGGGCATCTCCAGGGGCGACCCGCCGTTGAGCACGACGATGGTGTGGGGATTGACGGCCGTAACCCGCTCAATCAGCTCATTCTGATCCCCCGGCAGGGCCATGTTCACCCGATCAAACCCTTCAGCTTCCCACTCCTTGGTCAGCCCGGCTACCAGCACCACCACGTCCGCTTCCTGGACGGCGGCGATGGCCGCCGCCATCAGGTCGGCTTCTTGCGGCGGCAGGTAGCCCAACTCCACGGCACGATGCATCGGCACCCCCTGCCAGCGAAATTCCAGCAGCACGTCATACGCCTGTCCGGCAGTCAGCGCGATTTCCTGGCGCTGGCTGACATGACGCTCCGGCGTGGTCCAATGATCGATGAGCCACGTTTCGCCCAGGCGCAGGCGGCTCTGGCCCGCGCTGGATAGTTCAAAGGTGTGTACGCCGCTTTCGGCAGGCGTAAACGTGCCCATCAGGCGCATGGAAAAACGTTCCTGGTTCACAAACGGGACGCTCAGGTGGAACCAGGCAAATTTGACCACATCGGCCACCTGGGTGTAGGCCGGTTCGCCGCTCAGGTCGAAGTTGTCGTAGAGCGCCATGTCCAGGCCGGGTTGGCCAACGGCCGTTTGAAACAGTTCAATCTCCGGTGCTGGCAGCGTTTTGTGGACGAAGCAGCCCGGCTGGTAAACCACCTCAATCGCCTCGCTCGCGCGGTGGCGTATGCCTTCCAGCGGCGAAACAACGTGGTGGGTTTTCACCTGGGCGCTGCCGCCGCCGAGCACGTTGGGCCAGCGGGCCAGCTCGCCAATGACCGCAATCTTTTTGATATTTTTCTCGGGCAGCGGCAGGGTCTGGTTTTGGTTGTGCAGCAGCACAATCGTTTCCTGGGCAACCTGGCGAATCAGGGCGCGCTCTTCCGGCAAATCGGCGGCCTGTTCATGAACGGGACTGACGCTGGGACGGGCAAAGGCGTCGGTGCGGACGGCCGTTTGCAGCAGTCGCCGCACCTTGTCATCCAGTTCGGCCTCACGCAACAAACCGCTGTCCAGGGCGGCCTGCACATACGCCGCACTCATCCACCGCGCCGGGCCGGGCATTTCCAGGCCCAATCCGCCCGCAGGCACCGCCTCGGTGTAGGTGCCAAACCAGTCGGACATCACCAGGCCGTCAAAGCCCCAGTCGCCTTTCAGCACGTCCTTGAGCAGGTAGTCGTGTTCGCTGGCAAAGGTGCCGTTGATCCGGTTGTAAGAGGTCATAATCGACCACGGTTTGGCGTCGCGCACGGCCAGGCGGAACGGTTCCAGGTAGATTTCGTGCAGCGGCCGTTCCGCCACCTCGGCGCTAATTGAGGTGCGTTCAAATTCCTGGTCGTTGGCCACAAAATGTTTGATGCAGGCACCCACGCCGCTGCGCTGCAAGCCGTTGATGTAGGCAATGGCCATCTGCCCGCTCAGGTACGGATCTTCGGCAAAACATTCGAAGTTGCGCCCGGCGATGGGCGTGCGGTGAATGTTCACCGTAGGGGCCAGCAAAATGTGCGCCCCTTTGCGCTTGACCTCATTGGCCAGCAGCCCGGTGGCCTGCTCCACCAGTGCCGGGTTCCAGGTGGCGCCCAGGGCAATGCCCACAGGGATGCAAATCGAGGGCGGATTGTTGTCGCGCCACGCGCCGCGCACGCCGTTGGGGCCGTCGCTCACCTTGATGGCGGGGATGCCCAGCCGCGCTACGGGCACGGAATGCCAGGTGTCCTGGCCTGCCAGCAGCGCCATCTTTTCTTCGAGGGTTAATGCCGCGATCAACTGCTCAATATCGGTCATAAAAAGTCCTTGTGAAGAATTGGCCACAGATTGGGCCAATCTTCAAGATTGGCCCAATCTCAGTCAGCTAGGGTTCGAGAATAAACAGGGAGACCGATTGCCCAGGCAGGGTCACTGCGCCGTTGGCGGCAAAGGAAAAATCGGCGGGCTCGGGTACAGTGCCGGGGGTCAGTTGCCACAGTTCGGCCTGGGTGGGGGCGGCTCCGGCGATTTGCAGCGTGGCCGCCTGGTCCGTGTCGGCCAGGTTGATGGCGATGATGGTTAAACGGCCGTCGTCCCGCCGCGCCGCATACACCGATACATCCGTCACACCGGAATCGGTGTACACCAGTTCATCGCCAAATTGGCTGAACAGCTGGAAGACGTGGTAGCTGGGGCGCAGTTCGCCACGGCCAATGATGCCCCAGCCGCCATGCCCGCCGGAGGAGGTCAACATCCAGTGATTGACCATAAAAACGTCCTGGACCATTAAACGGCCGAACATCTCTGCCACCCAGATTGCCCCGTAGTGCGAGTCCGGCGTGGCTTCCCCGCCCACAGACGGGGTGTAGTGTGTGTTCACTTCGGTAATGGCAATAGGCAAATCACGGCCGGTGTGCTCGGCAATCAGCCCTTTGAGGTAAGGAATGGCTAAATCCCACTCCTTGGTGTGCTGGCGTAAATCTTCAATTGATGTATCCGGCTGGTCGCCGCGCGGGAAGGGGTAGCGGTGAAAGGAAACCACGTCTACCAGGTCGCCATTGGCTTTTAAGAACTCAATCATCCAGTCGCGGCCAGCGGAGTCCTTGGGATTGGCGTCGCTGTTGTAACTAAACTGGTGAATTTCCGGGCCAATCAGCTTGATGGTGGGATCAACCGCTTTCATCGCCAGGGCAAATTCACGCCATTCGCGGTTGAACTGCTCGGTGTCGTAATCATCGGCTACGGCCAGCTGGCGCAGTTCGGCGGCAAACAAGGTGGGCTCGTTGCCGATGGCCCAATACTCTACGCCGTACCCTTTTTCGATGTTCACCAGCCTTACCAGGTCGGCGGCCTGCTCGGGTGTGCCCTGGCGCAGGCGCACGCTGATGGTGGCAATCGCCCCAACCTGCTCAATGAAGCTCATGAACGATTCGATGTGGTACGACTTCAAATCGTTGCGGTCGCCCCAGGCGCCGCCGGGGAAGCGGATGGCCTGGACTTTAGAGTCATACGCGGCAGGCAGCATGTCTACCGGCACGGCAATCCACGGTCCGTAGTTGGAGCTAAACAAATAGGGACTCACGGCACCCACTTGTTGTCCGGGTTCGATGATGAGTTGTCCGGAGGCGGCGGGGGGAACGGCCGTTGGCATAACCGTCGGGGTGGGGGCAGCTGGTTCTTGCGCGCAGGCGGCGGCAAACAGGGCCAATAAGAGAAGGGAACACACAAATTTGCGCATCTTTTGCTCCAAATGTAACCGGTTTCATTTAGTTTACAACTGATTGGGTGGAATGCCAAAAAGCCGTGATGGGGGATTTGGCCACGGATTGCGCGGATTAACGCGGATGGTTTTCGATTTGTTGGTTACACAGATTGGTTGTTGT
>CAUJGI010000330.1 GCA_963169155.1 Chloroflexota bacterium | reverse complement strand
CGGCCGTATTTCCCCCAGTTCTATCCTGTGAAAGAAAGATAAGTTGGGTGGGAAACGGCCGTTTGTATTGACCAAACGTAGCAATGTAATTACAATGTGTCAACATTTTTTAGTTTGGAGGTTTGGCCGTGACAACTGTGGTAAAGACGCGCATTGTAAAAATTGGCAACTCGCAAGGGATTCGCATTCCCAAGCTGCTGCTAGACCAGTCGCAGCTGGGTGATGAGGTGGAGCTTGAGGTAGAGCAAGGCAAAATCATCATCCGGGCCAGCCAGCCCGCCCGCGCCGGTTGGGAGGAACGGTTTCAACAAATGGCCGCCGAGAAAGATGATCAGCTGCTTGATGACGACTTAAAAACCACCTGGGATGAGGAAGAGTGGGAATGGTAGTCAAGCGTTTCGATGTTTTTCTGGTCAATCTGGACCCAACCATTGGCAGTGAAATCCAAAAAACACGCCCCTGCCTGATTGTTTCCCCGGATGAAATAAATCGAAACATCCGCACGGTGATCATTGCCCCAATGACCACCAAAGGCCGGATGTACCCCACCAGAGTTGCCTGTACTTTCCAGGGTAAAGATGGTCAAATTGTGATAGATCAAATTCGCACGATTGATAAAACACGCCTGGTGCGCAAACTTGGCCAGCTTGATGAAGAAACCTGCCTCGAAGTGCTGGAAACATTGGCCCAACTGTTCAGCGAATAGCGTCTTGCCCCCTGGAATTCCCGCAAAAATTACCTCTTGCTGGATGCATGGGAAACGGCCGTTGCTCAACCCACTGGCTATTCTCTTCAAAAACACCCCTGGTCGCCTGAGTGGCGTACGGTCGTTTCAGACACGGCTCCATTTTTCCCCCCGCCGCTTACCATGCCAGCAAAGGGCAGAGCAATTGACGCTGACTGCTTAAAATGGTAAATTGTGCCTATGGAAACCATAACCTTACGCGCCCATTTTGATGGCAAACAAATTCTGCTCAACGACCCGTATGAGCTTCAGCCCAATACCAATCTGCTGGTGCTGGTCATCCCTCCGCCAGACGCAGAACAGACGGCCTGGCTAACGCTTTCCGCCCAGGGGCTTAACGCCGCCTATGGCGCTGACGAACCAGATTATCCCGCTACCCTGATTAAAGAGCCGAATCCCGCCTATGAAGCAGGGTGATATTGTTCTGACTCCACTCCCGCAAGCCAACGGACAGGTTAAAAACCGTCCGGCGCTTTTCCTGCGGGTAATGCCCCCCTTCAATGATGCCCTCGTTTGCGGCATTAGCACCCAACTGCATCAACAAGTTCCCCTTTTCGACGAACTGATTACCCATCAAGACGGTGATTTTACTGCCAGTGGGTTAGTCGCCGATTCGGTCATACGGCTTGGCTTTTTGGCGGTTATACCTCACAGTCAGCTGATGGGCAGCATTGGCACAATTGCTCCCGAACGGCACAAACGCCTGCTGCAAAACCTGAGCGATTATCTACGCGCCGCTTAGACTGCCTGGAGGCGCACCCCTCTCGCCTCGCCTGGGGTGTGGTCTTCTCGACGGGCTGTGGTCGGCGTCCTCGCCGTACCGTCTTCTGCACCAGTTTGGCATGGGTGGAACGTACGGCCGTTGTAGACACGGCCATACTTCTCCCCAACATTTTGCCGTCTGTTTTGGTTTGGTGGTAGGAAACGGCCGTTGCTCAACCTTCTTGCCGCTGTGTATGGTCGGAGGAAAACGGCCGACGGCAGCTGGTTGGGGGCGAAATGGCTGCTGCTCAGCTGATGCTCGACTCAGGATGACCAAGCAGGTGGCACAGCGGGACGCCGTTTAATATTTCATTTGGCGGTCGCGCTCATGAAATAGCACCCGAAGACCGCAATGCACACGTGGCAGAATAGGCGGCAGCTGGTGTAATATGGTGGCTAGAATCTGTATGGGTTGATGTTGCTTTGGCTAACGTGCAAGCAACCATTGCTGATGGTCCACCATCCTCAATCAAATGACGCCCAACACAGCATAAACCCGACGCGGCAATGACCGTAACGGAGCAGTTTGTATAAGATGAGGCAACCAACCGCCAGCAAGCGCGTGTGCTGGGGGAAACACGCTGGACGGAGTGGAAACGGCCGTCCGGGAGGTAAAGATGGCGCGTAGCTTAACGGCATTCTTGATCATAATTGCTGTCCTGACCACCGGCCAGATTCCGGCGTTTGTCATCGCGGCAATCGATTCGACTATCCCGGCGCGTTTCGCCGGGCAATTCCTCTGCCCAGATGACACAACGCCGCGTTCGGTGTATGTGCGTTCCATGGGCGGTCCATCCGGCCCCCAGCTGCAATGCCTGGATGCGGCCGGTCGCGTGGTGGCAGAGTCGATGGCCGAATTCTGGCTGCTCTGGTCGGCACCATTTGCGCTGCTGCACCTGATGGTAGCGGGTGTCATCTGGCTGAACTACCGCCAGCGCCACAATATCCGCGCCCGCGAACGGGGTCGCAATCGGTGATAAAATTCTGGCTCTGCTTTGCAGCGCACCAGGTTCCTGGGAAAAAACCGTTCCCTCTTTTGTAACTGAACGGAGAACGGCCGTTGGCAAGTGTGTCTGCTGCCCTAATCCATCACACCCTGGCAAAAATGAAATGACCAACAACAGAGCTGAAAATAATCACAATTTCATCACAACCATGGGGTAATTCTCCACATTCTTATAACAATCGAAAATGTGTCCATTTGGGAACTGCCGTTTCGACTGTCATGGCGCAAGGGGAAAGCCACCCACTACCTAAACAGGTGATTTGCGTATTAGAATATTCAAGCGTTAGCCAAATCACTGCCAGAGGAGAAGCAATTTATGTGGACATCCGATCGCCCTACTTCCAATACCATCCTTACTTTCGGGCTAGGTTACCTTATAAAATATTTTGCATACTACTTCCTGACTGGGATGGTCCTGCTCACCTTTGCGATCCTTCTTACAGGCTATCTAAACAGTGTTGGTCCCAAAATGCCCTTTCTTGAATACTTTTCTTTTATTCTGCCAAAAAATCAACGTGAATCAGGCAGCTGGGGTGAAGGGGATCTTATGCGTCTTTACAGTTTTATATCAACGATGTTTTTTCTGTTATCAATCGTGGGGAAATGGATCATCTTGTTAGCCAAAAGGCTATTGCATCCCAATCAGGATGAGGGGAGGCTAGTTGAAAACACCCTCACCATCAACAGGACGCTTTCGCAAATCATGCGACGGATTTTGATTAATGGCCTCATCATAACAGCTATACATACCGTTTCGCTCTTTGTCTTTCCCTTCGCCACTCTGCCCGATGAGGTAAATCCCGTGGTGATTTATATAATATTCGCGGTTTTCTATCTGTTTGCTATGATGGCAAACATAGTTTATGTCCTGCTAGACACCGTCTCTAAAAATATATTGGATAAAGCCATAACCTTTATCAATGCATAATCTTCGCTAGATTTTGAAGGGTTCAACAGGAGATGTTTGGGTGAGAAACGGCCGTTGCGCATTTAGCCGAGCTTGTGAATTAATTCCTAATATGGACGAGAATCCTGAGCAGTAATACACTGATTGAAGGTGTAAAAACCTTCGATCGTATCCCATTCCTGGCCTTATACCCTGTAGTTGTTTGCCTGATCCACGATAGTCAGACTATGTAATCTACCTACACCACAAGGAAATGTAACTATGGAAGTCGCTTTATCACCCTTGGAGTTTGCGCGACGAGCGCGCAGATTGTACGCTGACCGTGAAGCGGTTGTAGATGGAGAACTGAGACTGACGTATGGCCAGTTTTTTGAACGTTGCGACCGCTGGTCCTCGGCCTTGCAAGCATTTGGCGTTAAGCCGGGCGATCGGGTGGCTTATATCGCGCCGAACACCCATGCTCAACTTGAGTCATTTTATGCTGTGCCACAGATTGCAGCGGTTGTTGTGCCGATTAACTATCGGCTTACAGCAGATGACTTCGCCTATGTTATCAATCACAGTGGGGCGCGAGTTGTGTGCGCCCACAGCGACTATCTTGAAGCTGTAGACAGCGTTCGCGCCGAATTACCAAACGTTGAGCAATTTGTGGCTCTGGAAGGCGCCAGAGAAGGTTGGCTTGAATACGAAGCAACCCTGACCGCTGCGGCAACCGACTTTATCCGTCCAGCTATTGCCGAAAGCGACCTTATTTCTATCAATTACACCAGCGGCACGACGGCGCGTCCGAAAGGGGTAATGATTACCCATCGCAATGCTTATCTCAACGTTGTGGGAACCCTGGCCCACCAAACTTTAGCGCCCAAAGACCGCTACCTTTGGACGCTGCCGATGTTCCATGCCAATGGGTGGACGTTTGTGTGGATTGTCACCGCTCGGGGTGCCGCCCACATTTGTTTACGCAAAGTTGAGCCACGCACCATTTTTGAACTGATTGAGAACGAGAACATCAGCCTATTTTGCGCGGCCCCAACCGTCCATATTGGTATTGCCAACGCACCAGAAGAGCTGCGTCAAAACGCGCGGCGGGGCGTGCGTTTGTTTACAGCTGGTGCTCCGCCCGCGGCCGCCACCATTGAACGCGTCGAGGGTGAACTGGGATGGGAGCTGACCCAGGTCTATGGGCTAACAGAAACATCGCCATTTATCACCATTTGCGAAGAACGACCGGAACATCTGCACCTCTCGCCACAAGAACGCGCGGTTATCAAAGCGCGACAAGGCGTTGAGCTTATCACCTCTGGTGAACTCATCGTTATGGACGATGATGGTGCTGAAGTGCCACATGATGGAACGACCATAGGCGAA
>CAUJGI010000329.1 GCA_963169155.1 Chloroflexota bacterium | reverse complement strand
TGGTGGCGCAAACGGCCGTTGTCACCGTCAAAGCGGAATACGAAGCGCTGGGTATGGACGTGGTCGGGCTGCAAAACAGCTACATCTTGCGCGTGGGTGCCATCATGCTGGGCATTACGCTGCTTTCGGCCGTCGCCACCGTCACCGTTGGTTACCTCTCGGCCAAAATTGCCGCCGGGATTGGCCGCGATTTGCGCAGTGACGTTTTCCGCAAGGTGGAAAGCTTCTCCAGCGCGGAGTTTGACAAATTCCCTACCGCTTCCCTCATCACCCGCTCCACCAACGACATTACCCAGCTGCAAATGGTAACTATGTTCATGGTGCGCCTGGTGTTCTACGCGCCCATTATGGGCATTGGCGGAACCATTCGCGCCATCGGCAAAGGCTCGTCCATGTGGTGGACAATTGCCGTGGCCGTGATTGTGTTGGTGGGGGTGATTGGCGTGGTCATTTCCATTGCCATGCCGCGCTTCCAGGTGGTGCAGAAGCTCATCGATCGCATCAACCTGGTAGCCCGCGAAAATCTCTCGGGCATGATGGTGATCCGCGCCTTCAACATGCAGCGCTTTGAGGAAAAAAGGTTCGATAAGGCCAACCAGGATTTGACCGACAATACCCTGTTCATCGCCCGCGTCACCTCGGTGATGATGCCCGTGATGATGTTCATCTTGAACGTGCTGTCGGTGGTCATCATTTGGGTGGGAGCGCGGCAGGTGGCCGACGCCAACATGCAGGTGGGCGACGTGATGGCTTTCTTGCAATATGCCATGCAAATCGTCTTCTCCTTCCTGATGCTGTCGATGCTCTTCATCATTCTGCCCCGCGCCCAGGTTTCGGCCGACCGCATTGCCGATGTGTTGGAGATCGAGCCAATTATTCATGATCCGGTCAATCCGCAGCTGCTGAACGGCCGTTTTACCGGCACGGTAGAGTTTCGCAACGTCTCCTTCCGCTATCCGGGGGCCGATACAGACATCTTACACGACATCAGTTTTGTGGCCCGGCCCGGTGAGACCACCGCGTTTATCGGCTCGACGGGCTCAGGTAAATCCACCGTGGTGAACCTCATCCCGCGCTTCTACGACGTGACCGAAGGCAGCATCATGCTGGACGGCATCGACATTCGGGCGGTGACGCAGCACGATCTGCGCGAAAAGATTGGCTACGTGCCACAAAAAGGCGTCCTGTTCTCCGGCACCATCGAGAGCAACCTGCGCTACGCCGATGAGTTTGCCAGCGCGGAGGATTTGCAAACTGCCGTTACCATCGCCCAGGCCGCCCACTTTGTCAACAGCAAACCGGAAGGCCTTATGTCCGAGATTGCCCAGGGCGGCACCAACGTCTCTGGTGGGCAGCGGCAGCGGCTTTCGATTGCCCGTGCCCTGGTGAAAAAGCCCCCCATCTACATCTTCGACGACACCTTCTCGGCGCTGGACTTCAAAACCGACGCGGCTCTGCGCCGCGCCCTGCGCCAGAGCACCCAAAATAGCACCATTCTGGTGGTGACCCAGCGTGTCTCCACGGTGAAAAACGCGGAGCAAATCATCGTTCTGGATCAGGGCCGCGTGGTGGGCCAGGGCACCCATGAGGAACTCATGGAAACATGTGAAACATACCAGGAAATTGCCCTGTCACAATTAAGTATGGAGGAACTCTCATCATGATGATGCACGGTGGTGGTAGAGGCGGTCCGGCTAACGGCGGACCCATCGCGGCCATGCGCAAAGGCGATACGGCCCGCAACTTCAAAAAAACCATGAGCAAGCTGGCGCACTACCTGGCTGCTTATAAATTTCAACTCATCATCGTGGTCATCTTTGCCGTGGCCTCCACGGTGTTCAACATTGTTGGCCCCAAAGTGTTGGGTAACGCCACCACCCGGCTGTTTGAAGGGGTGTTGGCCGAGATTGCCGGGACCGGTTCGATTGATTTTGACTATATCGGCCGTGTCCTGCTAATTATGCTTGTTCTGTACATCCTGTCGTCCGTCTTTGCCTACTTTATGGGCTGGATTATGGCCGGGGTATCAACCGACATCTCTTACCGCTTCCGCGAAGAGATTGCTGCCAAGATCAACAAAATGCCGCTGAGTTACTTCGACCGCAACACGCAGGGCGAAGTGCTGTCACGCATCACCAACGATGTGGACACAGTGAACCAGACGCTCAGCCAGAGCCTGACGCAAATTATTACCTCTGCCATCACAGTGGTTGGTGTGCTGATTATGATGTTTTCCATCAGCTGGCTGATGACCCTGGTATCCCTGATTGTGATTCCCCTGACGCTGGTGGCTGTGGCTACCATTGTTAGCCGCTCCCAGGTTTACTTTAAGGAGCAGCAGGATTACCTGGGGCACGTCAACGGGCATGTCGAGGAAATGTTTGGCGGTCACCGGGTGATGAAAGCGTTTAATATGGAAGAACGCAGCATTGAAAAGTTTGAAACGTACAACCATACGCTGTACGGGGTCGCCTGGAAATCTCAATTCCTGTCTGGCCTCATGATGCCCATCATGACGTTTATTGGCAATTTGGGCTACGTGGCGGTGGTGGTGGTGGGCGGCTACCTGACGGTACGCAACACGATTACCGTGGGCGACATTCAGGCGTTTATCCAGTACGTGCGCAACTTCAACATGCCGCTGACCCAGCTGGCCAATATTTCCAACGTGCTGCAGCAAACGGCCGCTGCCGCCGAGCGCGTCTTTGAATTCCTGGAAGAGCCGGAAGAGATACAGGAAACCGAAAATCCCGTCGAGCTGGACACCATCGCAGGGCACGTGGAATTCCGCAATGTGCGCTTTGGCTACAACCCAGACGAACCGGTCATCCGCAACCTGTCGGGCGAGGCCCGGCCGGGCCAGAAGGTGGCCATCGTTGGCCCCACCGGGGCGGGCAAAACCACCATCGTCAAGCTGCTCATGCGTTTTTATGACGTGGACGACGGAGCGATTCTGGTGGACGGGCACGACATTCGTGCCTTCCGGCGGCAGGATTTGCGGCGCTGGTTTGGCATGGTGCTGCAAGACACCTGGTTGTACAACGACACGATTCTGGAAAACATTCGCTACGGCCGTCCCGATGCCACCGACGCCGAAGTCGAAGCCGCCGCTCAGGCCGCCCATGTCGATCACTTTGTGCACACCTTGCCCGATGGTTACCAGATGGTGATCAACGAAGAAACTAGCAACATCTCGCAGGGGCAGATGCAGCTCCTCACCATTGCTCGTGCTGTACTGGCCGATCCCCGGATTCTTATTCTGGACGAAGCCACCAGCTCGGTAGACACGCGTACGGAGCTGTTGATTCAGCAGGCGATGGACCGGCTGATGATCGGCCGTACCAGCTTCATCATCGCCCACCGCCTCTCCACCATCCGCAACGCCGACCTCATCCTGGTGATGCGCGAAGGGGACATCGTGGAGCAGGGCAACCACCAGGATCTGTTGGACCGGGGCGGTTTCTACGCCGAGCTGTACAACAGCCAGTTTGAGCATCTGGAGCTGGAAACGGAAACGGTGCCCCGCGAAGAAATGTTGATGCCTGCGGATTGACGCCTGGCGCAAAATAGTTGAGTCGAAGAATGAACCAGCCTGTCGGATTTAATCCGACAGGCTGGTATTATGTAGGCATTTTTAGGGCGGGGCAGCCGGGAAACGATTTCGCTTGCAGCCTGCGCCCTGGCTGTTGCCTGTCTCCTCCCCACCACATTTGGAATTGCTGAAAAATTCTTTTTGCCGTTGGAAAGTACGGCCGTTTGAG
>CAUJGI010000328.1 GCA_963169155.1 Chloroflexota bacterium | reverse complement strand
ATGAGTAACGGCCGTAACCACCCCCGCCTCGGCCCACAGCGCCACCAACCAAACCAGCACAAACTGCCCAAACGACAGCAGCAGCCCCCGGATCAGGAGCTGCTGCATCTGCGCCACCTCGCTGCTAAACAGCAGCGATTCAATTGATTGTAGCGAGGTAAGCTGTGAAAAATCGAACGAGACAACCTCGGCCAGCCACAGCCGCCAGCCGGTGCCAAACAGACTGCTCAGGCTCATGCCCAGCCCCAGCCAGATGAAAAACTGGTGCTGCCGCAGCAGCCGGAGGGAACGAGCGAGCAGGTCTGGCGTCATCTGTTACGCTTGTTTTTCCAAAAAGTGCTGGTAAGCCAGGGTGACCGTGGCCGAGCGGTAGGCGGTGAGTACGGAATTAACCGCCGCCCCCACCAGACCCAGGCAAATACCGCCAAAGGCCAGTGTACCAATCTCCGTCATGCCAAAACTGATCTCGTTGCCCTGAATGGCATCCTGGATAAACGGCCCGACGGCCAGGAAAGCGAGCGGGATGGTGAAAACGGCCGTTACCAACCCAAACAAAAAGCCAATCACCAAAAAGGCAATAATTAGCAAAATGACGTCGCCGATGTTACTACGCACGACCTGCCAGCCGTGGCGGATGCTGTCCATCACGCCCAACTGTTGCAGCAGCAAACCACGCTGGGCAAAGGGGTAAACGATCTGAACGATAATGCCCACGGGCACCAACAAGCAGCCCACCAACCCGCCGCACACGGCCAGGATGGCAAAGGTTCCGCCCATGGCTTCAGAAATTTCGCCGCCCTGGCGCAGCGCCGTCATAAAAAATGAGCCGCCCACCACGCTAAAAATCAGCCCAAAGATGATAAAGGGCAGGTTGATGAGCAGATGCAGGCCAATCAGACCACCAATGCGGGCCACACCAGCGGAAAACGCCGCACCAAACGACATTTTCTCGCCCGTTTCAATGCGGTCCACCGCTTCAATCAGGCCACCCTGGGCCGCCAGGCGAATCAGCCAAAAGACAATTCCCAGGATAATAAAGAAGCAGATTAGCCCCAGAATCAGGCCGCCGTACTGGCTCCAGAAACCGGTTACCTCATCCACAAAATCGGGCGGGAACGGCGATGTGGAAGATGTGCTGGACGAGGGGAAGTTGTAATTAAACCCGCTGCCCGCGTTGCCGCCTGCCCCTAAAGCCGCCAAAAAACCTAGAATAAACAGGTATTTGTTTTGCCAAACAATATCCCAACTGCGTCGGAAAAGCTGTCCGTAATCCATTTTTGATGCCTCCTGAAAGCATACATGCAAAAAAGCGGTAAGCGTTTCACCCTTCGCAAAATGCTTGGCCGCTTTTGCCTTAATCGTCTAAAAGATACGGCATACGTTACGCAGGTGACGGCCGTTCCGTTGCACTTTCTACTCCCACTCAATCGTCCCCGGCGGCTTGGAGGTGATGTCCAACACGACCCGGTTCACCCCCGCCACCTCATTCACAATGCGGCGGCTCACCTTGGCCAACAGCTCATACGGCAGTCTGGCCCAATCGGCCGTCATAAAATCCTCGGTGGTGACGGCGCGCAGGGCGATCACTTCCTGGTAGGTACGGCCGTCGCCCATCACCCCCACACTTTTCACCGGCAGCAGCACGGCAAACGACTGCTGCGTGCCCAGCCGCAGCATCTCCGCCTGGCGCAACTCGTCGACAAAGATGGCGTCCGCCTGCCGCAGCCGCTCCAGCCGCTCCCAGGTGATCTCGCCCAGGCAGCGAATGGCCAGCCCTGGCCCGGGAAACGGCTGCCGCCAGACGATGCTGTCTGGCAAGCCCAGCGCCGAACCAACCGTGCGCACCTCATCCTTAAACAGCTCGCGCAGCGGTTCGACCAGCTCAAATTCCATGTCGTCGGGCAGGCCACCCACGTTGTGGTGCGTCTTGATGACATGGGCGTCCTTCTTGCCCTTGCCCGCACTCTCGATGACGTCCGGGTAGATGGTGCCCTGGGCCAGGAAATCGATCTGGCCTAATTTGTTGGCCTCGCGCTCAAAAATGCGCACAAACTTCTCGCCAATCAGCCGCCGTTTTTGCTCGGGATCGGTCACCCCGGCCAGCATTTCCAGATATTCTTCCACGGCGTTGATGGCAATCAGGTGCATACCCTGTTCGCGCTGGAACGTTTCCACCACCTGCGCCGCTTCGCCCTGGCGCAGCAGGCCGTGGTCCACAAAAATGCAGGTGAGCTGCTCGCCAATGGCGCGGTGGATAAGCCCGGCCGCTACGGCCGAATCCACTCCACCACTTAAGCCGAGAACCACACGGCCATTGCCCACCTGCGCTCGAATCAGTTCCACCTGCTCCTCGATGAAGTTCACCGGCGTCCAATCGGCACCGCAGCCGCAAATGTGGTGCACAAAGTTGCTCAGCAGCCGAGCCCCCTGCGTGGTGTGCACCACCTCGGGATGGAACTGGACGGCGTAGTAACCGCGGTCCACATCGGCCGCCGCCGCAAACGGCGAATTGTCTGAATGGGCCAACGGCCGAAAACCCTTGGGCAGCGCTTCTACCCTGTCCCCATGGCTCATCCACACCTGGCTCTGGTGCGGCTCCACACCGGCCACCTGCCAACCGTGAAACAGCGGGTCATCTGCCTGGTCCACGTGCAGGGTTGCCGGACCATATTCGCGGTGCTGGCTGTAGCCCACCTGCCCGCCCAAACGGCGCGCCAGCAGCTGCATCCCGTAGCAAATGCCCAAAATCGGCAGCCCGCTCTCGATCACGTAATCCGGCAGCGTCGGTGCGCCTACATCATAGACGCTGTTTGGCCCGCCGCTCAGGATAAACCCTTTGGGCTGGTGGGCCAGCACCTCCTCTGCGGGCGTCGACCAGGCAACCAGGTGGCTGTACACATTGGCTTCGCGCACCCGCCGGGCAATCAGCTGGCTGTACTGCGCGCCGTAGTCAAGAATGATGATCGTGTCGTGTGTCTTCATTAAATTAATTGTCTCCCGCTGTTCAGGGCTATATCGATCGTGCCGCCCAGCAAAAAGTTGGAAGCCACGTTGCGCAAAGCTTCCTCCCGGTCTGGCCCGCCCGCATCGCTGAGAAAAATTTGCTCGCCGTAGGCGGCAATGTCTTGAATGATGCGCTCACAGCGGTAATAGGCCAGCACATCCTGATCCACTTCCGCTGGTCCATACCCTTCGTAAAAAAGGGCGATTTCGCGCGGCGTGTGCCAGATGTCGCCCAGCCCGGCGCCAATAAACATCAAATCCCGCTCCTTGGGTGCCAGAATCGGGTCATCCCAATCCACCAGGTACAGCGCGCCGTCCTGGCTAATGAGCAAATTCCAGGCGTGAATATCGCTGTGGCACAAGACCAATTGTTGCGGCTGCTCCTGTATGCTTTCGGCAAGGTGCGCGGCGCGCTGGCGCAGCTGCTCAACTTCGTCGCGTTTGGCGTGTAAAAATGCCGCCATTTGCACCGCTACTGGCTCGCTGAATGGGTCCTGTTGGATGCGCTGCATAAAGTCAGCCACCAGCTGACGCCATTTTGGCGTGTAGGTTTCGGGCGCAATGTAGGCGGTGAGGGATGGGCGAAGAACGGCCGTATGTACCCCCCGCAACACCGCGCCAAACCGCCGCCACTGGGCATCGGTCAGCGGCACGTCATAGGCGTCATGCCCGTCGATAAAAGGGTACAAAACCGCCTTAAAGCGGCCCAGCTCGGCCCACAAGTTGCCGCTTTGGGTGGGGAACGGCCGTACAATTTCGGCAATGCCCTGGTCACTCAGAAATTGAGGCAGCCGCACGGACAGCTCGTTAAAACGGCCGCTGCGCAGCTTCAAAAAATATGGCGTCTGATCCTGGGTGATGAGGCGGTAAACGGCCGTGTTCCCATCCGCCCCCAACGGCAAAAAATCCAGCCGGTCTACCGCCAACCCATACGCCGCCTGCACACCGGCCACTACTGCTTCATCTGTAATTGCTGGTTTTTCAAGCATAGGGTATCCATTTCCCCGGAAACTGCCCCCAGGTCTCTAGCGAAAACATGAAGTTTGCGGGGAAATCATCCATCAAGCCAGTTGGATACGGCCGTCGGACATGTCCACAATCGTCGCCGCCGCGTAAATGGGCACCTGCCAGTCGGCCAGCATATCGCGCCCACCTTCAAACGTCTTCTCCACCACCGTGGCGATGCCCACCAGGGTCGCCCCACTGCTCTGCACAATGCGCGCCAGCGCCGCAATCGTGCGCCCTGTAGCCAGAAAATCATCCACAATCAGCACCCGATCTTCGGCGCACAAAAATTCCGGCGACACCATCAGCGACACATTTTCGCCCTTGGTGTGGCTGGGCGCGTTCTCCACATATACCGGCTCTTTCATGGTGATCGGCTTCTTTTTACGCGCGTACACCACCGGAATATTACCCAGGGCTTTGCCCGTCATCGCCGCCGGAATGAGGCCGCTGACTTCAGCCGTGAGCACCCGCGTTGGCTGCGCGGCGCGAAACTCAGCGGCAATCGCCTCGCCAATTTGCTCCATCAGCTGGGCATCAATCTGGTGGTTCAAAAAACTGTCAATTTTGAGGATACCGCGCCCCAAATTCTGACCTTCTCGTTCAATCCTGCTCCGTAACGCTTCCATTTACCTGCTTCCCTTTGCCAAAAAACGAGAGTGGAGATTGAACATTAGGCAAGCCCTAATCTCCAATCTCCAACCCCTGCAAGTTATTAAATTCTCACAGCGCTGCATGACCCCAATCATGGGGATACGGCCGTAACATTGCCAAACAAATAATATCTTATATCATCATAAACAGGCGAAAAGTAAACCTAAGAGGTTGGGATAATTTTCACAATTTCCTTGACGCACCTCTGACTCTATTTTATAATCTACTAAAGCGTTCAAAAAAAATTGAAAGTTGTGAACAAGGTAAATCTTATGGTAAAAAAGATAGTGCAAGAAGGATTGGAGGCCGTTGAAAAACAGCTGCGAGACATCGTCAAAAGCGATGTGGACGTGCTGCAAGACGCCGGTTTGCATATCATCAGATCTGGCGGCAAACGGCTCCGACCCCAATTGGGCATTCTGGCCTATCTGGCAGCAGGTGGCCAGGACGTGGCACGCGTCATCCCCATGTCGGCGGCCATCGAGATGGTCCACACTGCTACGCTCGTTCACGACGACATCAACGACCACAGCATGACCCGGCGCGGGCAGATTACCGTGCACGCCCGTTGGGGCCGCACTTTTGCCCTGCTGGCGGGCGACTACCTTTTCACCAAAGTGTATGAATTGATGGCCCCCTATCCGTCGGAATATAACGTGATTATGGCCGACGCCACCACCAAACTGGTAGAGGGCGAAACGCTGCAAGCTGCCGCCGCCAAAGCGGGCAACATGGACCGCGAAACGTACAAAACAATCATCAGTCGTAAGACGGCCAGCCTGTTTGAAGCCGCCGCCCGCATGGGCGCGATGCTGGCCGACGCTGGCGAAGAAATGATTGAAGCGCTGGCCATCTACGCCTACAACCTCGGCCTCACCTTCCAGATTGTAGACGATATTCTGGACATCGTGGGCGACCCGGATACGCTGGGCAAGCCAGTAGGCACAGACATCGCCCAAAACCGCGGCGTGATGGCCACGCAAAATGGCGGGCTGGCGGTGCAGGAAGCGGTGGCGGAACTGGAAGATGATCCCATCGCCCGTATGATGGCCAACCTGCGCGAATCTGGCGCGATCGAAATTGCCCGGATGCAGGCGGAGGAAACGGCCGTGCGCGCCCGCAACGCCCTGACCACCCTTCCCCTATCTCCCGCTCGCACCGAAATGGAAAATCTCATCGAAATGGTGCTGGACCGACAGAATTAAAATACCCCCCTCCCTACCCCTCCCCCGAGGGGGAGGGAACTCCGGCCTCCCCTCCCTCCGGGAGGGGATTGAGGGGAGGGAAATTTCCACCCACCCGGAATGAACAAGAAACCCCCAACCAACCCCATCCTCCTGCACCATGCCCGCGAGATGCGCCAACAGCCGACAGAACCAGAACGCCGATTATGGCAGCACCTCCGGCGCAAGCAGCTAGGCGGCTTCAGGTTCCGGCGGCAGCAGCCGCTAGGTGCCTACATTGTGGACTTTTACTGCCACGACTCCCGGCTGATTGTGGAAGTAGATGGCGATAGCCACGCCTTTCAAGAAGAATATGATGCGGAGCGCACAGCCTGGCTGGAAGCAGAGGGGAATCACGTCATTCGCTTTTGGAATGGGGAGGTGATGCAGAACCTTGAGGGGGTTTT
>CAUJGI010000327.1 GCA_963169155.1 Chloroflexota bacterium | reverse complement strand
GTAAAGGAGGGGGATCAGGCCGAGCAGGGCGGCAAGCAACGGCCGTCCCCAGCGCCTGGGTGTGCGGAAAAACGCTGGATCGATCCAGAGGAGGCTGAGGCCAAACACCAGCCCCATGAACGCCAGCGAGAGATGGTGAGTAAAGCCGAAGCTCAGCGCGGCGGCGAACAGGACCAGATAGCGATCCGTGCGGTCCTTTTCCTGCCAGTGACAAATGAGGGCATAGAGGGCCAGGGCGGCAAAAAGGCCCGTCAGGCTGCGGATGTTGGCAGTGGTGGCTTGGGCCCAAAAGGTGGTAGCCGTACCCAGAGCGAGGACGGCCGTTCCCGCTGCCAGGTGCCGTTTGGTGATCCGAAAAACGGTCAGGTACACCAGCCCCAGCGTGGCGGCGCTGGTGAAGGCTGAGAGCAGGTTGATTTTGTAAGCGGCCGTTGCCGCCAGGGGCAGCCAGGTCATGAGGTGGCTGAGCAGGGTGTAGAGCGGAAAGCCGGGCGGATGGGCCACGCCCAGGGTCGCGCCAACCAGCTGGAATTCGCCATTGTCGGCGGGCAGCAGGCCGGGGGCCAGGGTAAGGATGTAGAGCACCACAAAAGCCCCCATACTGCCCACACCACCTACGAGCAGACGGCGGTTCAGTGGCAAAACTATCTCGGGAATGGGCGTGGTTTGGCTGAGAACGGCCGTTACCAGGAGCACGGTTCCTACGGCCGTCAACGGATTGGGATGGGGATAAAACACATAGCCACCCAGCAGCAGCAGCGGCCAGGTCTGGCGTAATGGGTGGTGGTGCAGGCAAAACAGCGCCAGGATGGTGACGGCGGTCGTGAGCAAAATGGCGGCCAGCCAGCTGGGTCCATATTGCAGCGCCCATTGCTCGCTGAGCAAACGGCCGGCAAATAAACCCAGGATGAACGGGGCAAGCAGCGTGGTGAAGCTAGATTTAGGCGATTGCCACATGGAACGGATTATAACGTGGAAGCAAGCATCGTCACCTTTGACTGGTGGTGATTCAAAGGGTGTAACATCCCAAAGTGTTATTTGTGGCTCGTTACGGTTCTACCTGTCTTGGATAGATCTCTCGCACAACCTCTGAAGTTTCTGGTACGTCATATTTTTCAGACACACCCTCTTCCTGGCTGAGTCTTGAGGATAACATCAAGGCGGCAACCACAATAATTGAGGCAATAAACCCCAATATGAGCCAGATGACCAATATGGTTTCCATGCAATTGTTTTCCAGTTTGCTGCGGTCTCTTCCTATTGTTGCAGCGAGGTAACTGAAGAAATTGTGCCAGGATTGTACTTCATTTTGCAAAAAAGTGGCTTTGTGGGCAATAAGTCGCAAAAATAGGGCGATTCTCGCCGGACTTATGACAAGATCATATACTCAATGCTATACTTATTGCCTGAAACTTTGCCAAAATTCTTGAGTCGTAGTGATTGAAACGAGTAACGGCCGTAACCTGTATCTGATTTTCCTGGCACGAAACGCGACATGGCAGAAACCGCAACCCGGTCTCCAATTGAAGATCTCTCCAATCCCGCTCCTGACCGCAAGCCGGCCAAACGGTACATCGCCGAACGATACGAAGTGGTCAATACCTTGGAAGGCGGCATGGGTCTGGTTTACCTGTGTCGGGATCATTTCACCGCGGATTTAGTTGCCCTCAAAACATTTAAACCAGAGTTTTTGTCTCACCGGGCGGCCCGTGACCTGTTTTTGCGCGAAGGCACGATGTGGGTCGAAATCGGCCGTCATCCCAACGTGGTGCAGGCGTACCGGGTGGAGCGTGTCGGCGACGGCCGTGAGGTATACCTGGTGCTGGAATGGATTGTCCAGCCGCAAAACAAAAAGTCTCCCTCGCTGCGCTCCTGGCTCAAGAAAGGGCATCCGCTGCCGGTGGAGCAGGCCATTTTGTTTGCTCTGCATGTGGCGCGGGGGATGCGGTTTGCCACCCAGAAAATCGCGGGTCTGGTGCACCGCGACCTTAAGCCAGAAAACATTCTCATCGGCTTTGACGGCCTGGCACGGGTGACCGATTTTGGCCTGGCCAGCACCCTCTCCGGGCACAGCCCAGGTTCGACGGTGGGATCGCTGGAGAACAGCCGGGACAACATCGGCCGTACCCAGCTGACGCAGGGCGTGGCTGGCACGCCGCTCTACATGGCTCCAGAGCAGTGGGCCCACAAGCCGCTGGACGCCCGCGCCGATATTTACGCTCTGGGCTGCATTTTGTACGAGATGGTAAGCGGCCGTTTTGCCGCCGAAGGAGATACCCGGGAAGCACTGCGAGAGGCGCATGTTAACGGCCGTATCCAACCCCTCCCCACAACCCTGCCACTGCCCCTGCGCCAATACATTGAACGCTCCCTCTCTCTTCCTCGTGAGCAGCGCTATCGCGATTGGGCCGAAGCAGAAAAAACGCTGGCCAGCGTTTATACCCAGGTCACCGGTTCTCCGTCGCCGCCAGAATGGGACGGCGCCGAAGAAACCCCGGACGAGCGGCTGGCGGCGGGAAATTCCTACAATACCATGGGGCTGTCTTACCTGGACATTGGTAAGCTGGACGTGGCCGTGATGTACTTTGAGCAGGCCGTTAACGTGGCCCGGGCCGAAAATATGCGCGAGCTGGAGGGCAAAGGGCTGGGCAACCTGGGGCTGGCCTATGCTGCCCTGGGGTACATCGAGCGGGCCATTGAGTTCCACGAAGAGCACCTGGCCATTGCCCGTGAACTGGGCGACCGGGCTGAAGAAGGGCGCTCGCAGGGCAACCTGGGGCTGGTTTACCGGCAAAAGGGCGAACCGGCGCGCGCGGTGCGCTTCCACGAAAAAGAGCTGCAAATTTTCCAGCGGCTGGCCAACCGTTTCAAAGAGGCTGAAGCACTGCATAACCTGGGTGAAACGTACCGGCAGCTGGGCGACCCCGCCAAAGCGGAAGATTACTACAAACAGTCGCTGGCTATCGCTCGCGACATTGGCGACCGCACGCGGGTGGAGCGCATCCTCAACAGCATGGGCAAGGTGTTTTTGGATTCCCACGAGCACAAGGAAGCGGCGCAGCTGTTCAAGCAAACCCTTACTATTGCCCGCCAAATTGGCGATCGGGTGGGGGAAGGGGAGGTGTTGGGCAATCTGGGTGAATTGTATCAGGCCTCAGGTTTTACCGACCGGGCGATTGAGTATTACAACCACGCGCTTAATATTTCTCAAGAGAGTAACGACCGGCGCAAGACAATCAAAAACATGGTGCGGTTGGGCGATCTTTACCTGCTCAGCCGGGATGTAGATCAGGCGCTGCTGCATTATGAAAATGGCTTGATTGCCGCTCAGGAAATCTCGGACCAGCTGCAGGAGTTGGGAGCGTTTATCAAGCTGGGTGAGGCGTTTGATGCCCAGAAGAATTACACAGATTCTGGCCGCATGTACAAGCGGGCTTTACTTCTGGCGCGGGAGCGAAACAATCGCGAGATTGAGCAGGTGATGCTGACCAAACTGGCCAAAGCTTATGAGCTGTGGGGCGATTTCAGTCGGGCAGTCACCTATCTGGAGCAGAGCCTGGCGATGGTGGAAGCTGAGGGTGATGTTACCATGCAGGGGTGGCACTACCGCGAGCTGGGCCACCTGTTCCGTAAGCTGAACCAGGTGCGTCCGGCGGTTGAGGCTTACGAAACGTGTCTGACGTTGGTGCGTTCTGTGGAAAACCGCCCTGAAGAGGCCGCGACGCTGATCGATTTTGGGGATTTGTGGCGTGCAGTAGGCGACCACGGGCAGGCGATGGAGTTTTACAAACAAGCGTTAGATTTGGCGGCGGCTCATCATTTGCCGCTGCAGGAAGCCGGAGCTTTGAGCGGCATTGGGATGAGTTATTACGAAACAGGCAAAAAGCGCCAGGCAGTCAGG
>CAUJGI010000326.1 GCA_963169155.1 Chloroflexota bacterium | reverse complement strand
GGGCACAGTATTGACATAACTCGGTGGCCCGGCCCAAATCTCGAAGCCGTTTTCTGAGGAGCCGCTCATGGCCTGGACATCCAGGTAGATGTACCTGGCCCCGGTGCTCAGGTCGCTCACGATATTGGGGACATCTGTACGGAGATCAATTTCAAAGCTATCAATGGTTCGGGCAGTTGCGGGAACGGCAACGCCTGGATCATCAACCGTAGAAAACGGCTCATCGGCACCTGGGGATACCCAGCGCATGTCGGTCAGGTGACCTCCGTTGTCACGTATCCCATCGCCTGTCTGGCCAAGGTAGTCAACAAGGGGGACTTTTACTACTGTGCCATCGGCGTTTTGCGCAAAATAGGACAGGCTGTAGCGAGTCTGCGTGTTGGCTGCGGTTGAATAGCTGCCTGGCGTGCCGCAGGATGAACCATTGGCCGCATTTCTGATACGGTTTTCATCGATCCGGACGAACCAGTATGGATTTACCTGATCCAAATCCAGGTTTGGTGCGCCAGTAACCAGGTTGAGTTCGTCTGTGCGCAGTAAACACGGCTCGGTGCGGCTGGAACTGCCTCCGTTTGTACCACATACTTTTGAGGCTACAGCGCCTAAGCCGTTGTTGATGGCAATATTGGAGCGGTTGACGGTAAAGGTGTTGGCCGCAACATTCATGGAGTCCGGATCAAACAGCTCCACCCGAACAACATCGTGGCCATAGTCGGGAGGGATATAAATACGATAAGTATAGGTGTATGGTGGATCACTCGGGCCAGGCGGATCGGTCACGACCGGGGAATAAGGATCGCCCATATGGGTGCAGGCATTTGGGCCAAAGATACCCTGGTTAGACGTGCTAAGGACACCATCTTCGACGCGGCGGCTGACATAAATTTCGGCCAGGGAGAAAACGGCCGCTGTCGCCGAGCGGGTCAGGCTAATCGGTTCGTCAAAGCCAATCACTTTCAGAAAGTACGTTTCTACAGGCCAGGTGGCCGTGACGGCATATTCTGTGGCGCCTAGGGGTGTTTTGAGGACATGCGTGTTGCCTGAGTCATTGATGGACAGGGTCACCGAAACGGGCATGTTGTTAGCATTGAGAAACTGACCAGACTTGGTTCGAGCATCCGCCTCGGAGGAGGTATTGGCAATGGACCAGTCGGAAAGCTCAACAACACCCGCGAGGGCCGCCGAGTCGATAGCAGATTGCAGCTGGGAGCCACGGGCGAAGATAAAGCCCACGTCCACCGCAATGCCCACAAAGGCGACGATGGCCACCATCATAAGGGCAATAAGAACGATGCTTTGCCCCTTTTCCAGTGTATTGCCCTGGTATTTTTGTTGAATGAACTGTTTGATACGTTTCATTTGGTTGACCTTGTTTCTTTTCAATACTTTTCTGTCCAAACGTGAAATTGGTAAGCAAAATTGGCTAATTTACCTGCCCACACGAGTCATCCCAGCGGATAAACTCCGCAACAATCCAGTTGGCAGTTGCGTTGTAACCAATAAAGCGGATGACGGCAAAGGCGTTGTCTGGACTGATGCCAATTTGACTGCCGGTATTTTCGCCCCAGACAATGACGCGCAGGGCTCGATCCATATTAATGTGTTCTTGCATGACGGCCGTCACGTTCGTGAGGGTTCCATTTGAAATGCGGACGTTGTCACCTTCTTGAATTTGCTGGTCGGTTGGGTCGCCGGGTTCAATGTAGCCACGAACGGCCGTAGCATGCCCCGATCCAGCAACGACCGTACCACAACCGGCACAGGCCGCATAGTTGGTGCTGGTGCCAGGCCAATCAAGGGCGGTACTTAATGTGCCTCCAGTATTGGATAATCCATCGTTCCAAAGCAGCCAGTCAAAATCGGCAGCATCAAAATAAAAGACCATGCCTTCGGTGGCATCTAGTAAGGAAATGTTCGCTCTGTGGCTGACAAACGAAGCCAGCGGTGGCGGGTTTGTTGGGTATTGGAAGGTCGTGGGGTAGGGATCCGAACCGGCGCCTACTGAACGAACGCCATCGGTGATGGCTAGAGGAAAGGCCGCGCACCCATTCGTGGCCTCCTGGCTGGTCGCGGTAATGCGCATAACGCTCAGCGCATCGAGTGATGAAAATCCGGCCAGCTGGGGCATGGCTTCCAATCCCAAAATTGATTCCACATCGTGAATGGAGTAGGTGCCTACAATCTGCAGATCGGCGGCAATGCCCGCCGAAACATTGGTAAACTCATCACGCCGTAATTCATCCTCAATCTGTGCTTTTATTTCTTCTTCATCGACCGAATCAAAACGCACCGTCTGGCTAACGCCATAGATGTGGGTGAACTCCCAATCTTCATCGTTGATTGAAGTTCCGGCAGAGTTCACCGTGGCCCGGATGCTCCAGATATCCCACACTTCTGGGTCAAGCTCCAGCGTTTGCGTGACGCTGTTGAGCACAACCGTAACGATACCGGCATCTTCACCACCATCGGAGGCAAAGCGGGCGCCGGCACGCGTTGCGCTGCTGATACGGTTTTGGGTGACCAGCAGCTGGGAAACTTCCACCAGCCCGGCAAGCAAAATGATGAAGATGGGGAAGAAGAGCGCGACTTCGACCAGGCTCTGGCCATGCTGTGATTGTTTTGCGGTTGTTGTTTGGCGTTTCATATAGTTGCCTTTGCTTTTACCGTTTGAATTGCTTACTGAAATTCAAAAGTTGACCCTTACACTTATTGTCAGTTTGGTGGGTTCGTTTCTAACACTTCGCCGGAAGTGGCGTCCAGGCGCATGGTGAAACCCTGCCCTGTTTGCAGCGAGAAGAGCGAAACCTGCCATTCAAGACGGCCGTTTGCCTCCACATCACTCGCCAGTAAAGCCATGGTCATCGTCGAGACGCCCTGTTCGGCCAGAAAGGTGTTGCCACCCCCGGCCAGAAAAACTTCGATGGCGTCTTTGCTGTCTAAATTCCAGCCGCTGGCCGAAAGCAGCGGGTCAGTTTGCTCGTGCTCGCCTTCGGAAACCAGCGCGGCGGCGTCCTCTACGACAGAAAAGACACCGATGCTTTGGGCTGTGGCTGAGTAGAACGTAAAGCCCCAGCTTTCTTCGCCGCGCCGCAGCTGATCGGCCGTCGATCCTTGAGGCCAGGTGGCCTGGGCCAGCAGCAGTTGAGCGTCGGAGTGCCACGCCAGAGCGGCTTCTTGGGCTGAGGCATAAGCCACGATGGCAGAACGGCCGTCATATTCCGGTGTTGGCGCAATGTCGTCGGCGCGCTGGGCGATGATGGTGGCGGAATTGGCGGCAGAGGCTGAGTTGGGAACGGCCGTGCGGTCATTGCGGAACCACAGCGTCAGCGACAAAACGCCCACCACCAGGAGCAGAACTACCAAAACAATGCCCAAAATCCACTCTAAACGATTCATAACGCTTACTTTCGTATCATCGGCAAGTAAATAGCTGGCTTGTTTCTCGCAAAATAGACTTCTCTGAGACTGCCGTCAGCATTTACTTGCTCATAAACTATAAAGAGCCACCAATCATTTGCAGAGTCCATAACTGGATTAATAGCACGTACATCTGTGTTTGTAACTTGGTCCCGAGCGCTGGCAGCCCAGTTTCCACAACTGTTTACTCCCCAAATTCTTTCGCGATTTTCTTCTTCGGAGCTAGGTCCCTGAATTCCATGAAAATAGACATATGTACAACGACCTACTTGCCCAATGGTTGAAATCACGTCAAATGGATCTAAGGCTTTTGCCCCTAGAACTTGCCCCGAAATTGGATTCCCTACCGTTTGCCAGTTTGCCAGGTTGTTACAACTTGCACTGCACTGAATGTGATGAACAAATTGTTGTTCTTTTGAAATATAGTTTGTGTAAGTTACATGGATAACATTGCCATCGGCATAGATCTTCGGTTGTGTGGCGGCTGTCGCATTATTAATAATGCTTTTTTGCGATATGTTGATTTCTGAAGCTGTCGACCAGTTTACGCTATTCCCAAATGGGACACCGCGTAAATAGTGAATTGTTCTAGGATTAGTTCCTTCCTCCCATACAACATGGTAGTTCCCCGAAGCATCAATTGTAATGTCTGGTAAGCGTGATGAAGGCAAAGTGTCCACGATTGGAGTTTTCCCTTGCCAACTGCTACCATTGCTATTCGTTGAATAAGCATAATAGATGTTTACATTTGTTGAGGAATCTCCCTGTGACCAAACAACATCAAGCCTGCTGTTGTTTTTGACAACAATTCTTGGCTCTGAAAGAACCTCAGGTGCACCTAGTGACGTGATTGTAACCAGGTTTGTACTATTGTTGCCCCAGTTATCTTCATATTTATAAACAATTCTAGGTACATCGTTCACTTCCTCTACCCAGACTGCATGACCTTTTCCATTTGGAGTAATTGCCACGTCTATAAAATTGGAATCGGTGAGAGCTCCAGAACTTTGATGAATTCTTCCTTTTGTAGGCCATGTGTTTCCGAAGTTTGTTGAAGTTGCATAAAAAACATCATGGTTAGTATCATCATTGGTGATGTTACCGCTATAAACAGCAATTACTTTAGATCCAGTCGCCGATGCAGCAAGTGAAGGTTGGATGGCAGCTGTAATTCCACTACTTACAGATATTTTTTCTGCAGTCTCCCATTGAGGTGAACTAGCAGCTACAGCTAACGGCTCTTCCGGCTCTGCTTCCACAAATAGGCTATGTGTTTGCAGTAGCAAAAACGCAAGACCGAAAACAAAGACAATAAACACCCGAAGTTTTTTCATTACGGACATGCTCCTGGTCTAGCAAAAATATCTGCATAGGGATCTGGTGGAGTTCTACCGCTGCGAAGGCCAAAATACTCGATATTATCAATCACAATACAAGATTGAACCGTATAGTTTCCAGCGGGTACATTATCAAATTGATAGAACCCATTTGCATCTGTAACAGCCAAAGCAACTATTTGTGAATTACTTTCATTCATCAGTTGAACTGTGGCACGGAACTGAGGCAAAAACGCTCCCACCAAGGCACGCACCACACCGCTAACTTCATCATTGCCTGTGAGGTTTGGCGTTGGGGTTGGGGTAGCTGCTGGAGTGACATTGAGAACAGTCAAGGGATTTGTAACGTTGTTGACTTCACTTACTTCAACAATTTGCAAGACAGAGTCGACCATTCCATAAACCTGGTGCGTAGTTGGGTTGTTGGTAAATCCTAACGGCGAGGTCACTGTGATGACCCGGCTGGCGCCACCGGGCAAACCACTCACGGCGGCATACCCATCACTTTCCGTGAGGGGGATACGATCGGTCATGATCGTGGTTGGGTCCAGATAGATATCTACAAAGAATTGGTTTTCTACCGCGACTTCACCCGTGTTGGTAATGTTCACCGTAAATTGCACCGGACGATAGGCGACAATTGGTGGCGTACTAACGAGTTTGGGTGGGCCAAAAGCAAGCAGATCCGCAGGAATGGGAGTTGCTGTTTGGGCGGGCGTTGTTGGCGTGGGTTGGCCCGCACAGGGGATGGTAAACGTATCAGAGGCGGTTGCTCCATTGGTGCCTGCAAGGGCGCTCACCGTATAGGTGCCGTTGCCCAACCCGTTAAAGGTCCAGGTGTAGGTAAAATTGCCAGGGTGCGTATTGGCTTGCAGCACAATTTGGGGTGCACCTTGCCAGGACAAGGTTACCGATTGGTTGATTGGCCAGTTGTAGCCCTGCAGATTGAACTGGATATTGGGTCCCGGTCCACAATCTGGGAAGATGACAATGTAAGGACTGCCCGGCGTACTGGAAGGTGTGGGCAATGGGGTATTGGTTGGCGTATTGGTGGGTACTGGCGTGAAGGTAGGCGAAGGCGTGGCGGTGGGCGGAGCGCCAACGACGATGGTGGTGTCGTTGTTGCTGCTATCGTTGGTTTGTACCGCCATCAAAACCTGACCGAGGTTTGCGGTAACCAGTGCCGGATTTAGAATGATGGCACCAAAGCCCGCACAGGCGTGGCCGTTAAATGGGCCACCCAGAACACCGCTGCCCAAAGTAGCGCCCGTAGACAGGTTGATAACCGTCACATTGATGCCCACGTCGCCCGTTACCAGCACAAAGTTAGTTCCGGCAACTGCGCCACCTTCAAATTGAATGTCGCAGCGCGGGGTGGGCGTAAAGGTGGGCGTGAAGGTTGGCGTGGCGGTTGGTCCAGGCGTCGGCGTGTTGGACGGCGTGGGTGAAGGTGTCGGTGATGGTGTGACGCCTGGGGTGGGCAGGGGCGGCAGGTTGGGTGGTAAAGCGGCCCCTTCGTTGCCGCTGCCGCCTAATTGGCCAAACGTTTCGTTATTCAGTGTTTCCTGACCAAAAACCGGGATGGAAGGCAAAATCGTAGAGAAAAAGGGCGTGATAATTGGCACCCGATAGGTGACCCGAACCACAACCGGGTTGCTGGGAATACCGGCAAAGTCATATTGCAGCTGGCCTACCTGGTTCACTCCCCAAATTTCGATGTTGTAATATTGGTCATCCTCAAAAAAGACCGATTCTTCATTCAGCGGTAAACCAGCCAGATGGGTATGTGCTTTGTCAATGACTGAGGCCAGGCGTAAATCGCTGCACACATTACGACCCCCATCGACAAACTTGGGCAGACCAAAATCAACAGCGCAGTCGGGGGCTTCAGCCTGGCCAGTGATGGCGTAACGCGCCCCTTCGCGGGCAGCATTTTGCACCGTGTTCCACGCCCACAAAATCCGGGCGCTTTCGATGATCAGGAAGATCATCGCCAAAAGCACAGAGATGATGAGGGCAAATTCGACCAATGCCTGTCCGGGGGAGTTATTCAATCGTTGTCTGATTTTGATCATGATAAATTTACTCTGCGTATGCTATTCAGGGCACTGATTCCATCTACTACTTCTTTCCGGTATACTGAGTGGAGATGGAATTTGGGCAATTTATTGAGTCACCAGCTAAAGATTAGCAGAGAGATGTCATTTAAGCGTTGATCAAGCGTTGATCTGAATAGGTATTCTTGACGGAGAGCATGACAAAAGTACTGAAAGTGGCGCTGCTCGGGCCGCTGCAGCTCACAATCGATGATGAACCGTTGATCGGTCTGGATTCGGCGAAGGCGCAGGCGCTGCTGTGTTATCTGGCGGTAAACGGCCGTCCGCATTCCCGTCACGCCCTGGCCAACCTGCTGTGGGGGGAGCTGCCGGAGGCCGATGCCCGGCGCAACCTGCGCGGCGAGCTGCTGAAGCTGCGCCGCCACGTGGCCGCCTATCTGCACATCAGCCACCAAACCGTGGCCCTGCACCCCGATGCGCCGGTGTGGGTCGATACGGCCGTTTTCCACCAAACCCTCCATACCGGTGAAAAAGAAGGCGCTGGCTGGCAAACGGCCGTCACCCTTTATCGCGGCGAATTTTTGCAGGAGTTCTACATCCGCCAGGCACCCGAGTTTGACAACTGGCTGCAAGCGCAGCGCAGCTGGTTCCACAACCAGGCCATCACCGCCTATGATGGCTGGGTGGCCCATTTGCAGGCGCAGGGAGAATTGGAAGCGGCCGTTCGCCT
>CAUJGI010000325.1 GCA_963169155.1 Chloroflexota bacterium | reverse complement strand
GCTGGTCTGGCCGCCCTGCTGGCCACCGAACCCACCTGCGACGTCGTCGCCCAGCTAAGCCTGACCGACTGGCTGGCCGATCTGCAAGCCGACGAATGGGCCGATCTGCGGCTGGACGGCGTGGTGTGGGACGTCGGCTGGGCATCGCCAGCCGCCCTGCCCGCGGAGGAACCGTTCCCGCTGCCGGTGGTGGCCCTGCTGGCGGAGGAAACGGCCGTTCCCCACCTCTGGTCACTCGGCATTCAGGCCATGCTGCGCCGCGATGCCCCGGCGGCGGCGATGGTGGCCGCCTTGCAGGCCACGCTAAATGGGGTGGCTGCGCTGGACCCGGAATTTGTAACGGCCGTTCTGCCCCCCACCTCCGTCACCTCCGAAAGCACGTCCGAGCTGGCCGAACTGACCCCTCGGGAGCAGCAGGTGCTCACCCTCCTGGCCGAAGGGCTGACCAACAAAACAATTGCCCACCGGCTGGCAATTAGCGACCATACGGTGAAGTTCCACGTTAACGCCATCCTGGGCAAACTCAACGCCCAAAGCCGCACCGAAGCCGTAGTGCAGGCGACACGCCTGGGGCTTTTATTGTTGTAATCAAATACCAGAGGCTGTTGGCGTTTAGAAACCCCCACCCTAATCTTCCCCCTGCCAGGGGAGGGAATTTTGCTCCCTCTCCCTCCCAGGGAGAGGGCTGGGGTGAGGGTATAACCTACCCATTCTTCCAGGTGGCGCACTCCCGCAATGGCTGATTCCAGGCTCGTCGTTTTCCCCTAGAGTAACATCATCACTATAGGCGCGGATTCTTTCCGCGAAAAATAGCGCGGTAAGAAACCGCGGCTACATCTGATTCTTCAAGGAGAAAGTATGAGCAACGTATTAACTGAACTTTCGGCGGCATTGGCAACGGCCGTTTCCCAGGCAGATTCCGGTATTGTGCGGGTTGAAGGGCGGCGTCGATTTGGCGCCACCGGCATTGTGTGGGGCGAGGGCCTCATCCTTACCGCCAACCACGTGGTCAGCCGGGACGACGGACTCAAACTTGGCCTGCCCAACGGCGAGCAGGCCAGCGCCAGCCTTGTCGGGCGCGACCCGTCCACCGACCTCGCCCTGCTAAAAACCGACGCCAGCGGCCTGACGCCGCTCACCGAAGGCAACAAGCAAGAACTGGGCGTGGGCAACCTGGTGCTGGCCCTGGGACGGCCCGGACGCACCGTGCAGGCCACTCTGGGCATCGTTTCCGCCCTGGGTGACAGTTGGCGTACCCAGCTGGGCGGCGAGATCGACCGCTACCTGCAAACTGACGTGGTAATGTATCCCGGTTTCTCCGGCGGCCCGCTGGTCGATGCCGCCGGGCAGCTCATCGGCCTGAACACGTCGGCGTTGGGGCGCGGCGTCAGCCTGACGATTCCCACAGCTACCCTGGCCCGCGTGGCCGATGCCTTGCAGGCACACGGCCGGGTCCAGCGCGGCTACCTGGGCGTCAGCACCCAGCGCGTCCATCTGCCCGACAACCTGAAGGCGGAACTCAACCAGAAACGCGGCCTGCTGATCGTCTCGGTGGAGAGTGACAGCCCGGCGGCCCAGGCAGGCCTGACGCTGGGCGACACGCTGGTCAATTTTGCAGGCAGCCCGGTACAGTCCCACGACGATTTGCTGGCGCTGCTGGCGGGGGACATGGTGGGAACGGCCGTTCCCGCCAAATTTGTGCGCGGCGGTCAGGTGCACAGCACCGAAATCACCGTGGCAGCTCGCTCCTAATTACTTCATTAACAATTACCAGTTACCTTTTGTTATTGGTAATTGGTAACTTTTTCACCATGAACCTTCTCAACAACATCAACCAAACAATGAATGCGCTCATCCAGACGGTGCAGCAGAGTGTGGTGCGGGTGGGCAACGGCCGTTCCGGCTTTGGCGCGGGCACCATCTGGCACAGCGATGGGCTGATTTTGACCAACGCCCACGTCGTGCAGCGGCGGCGCGACCCGGAGGTGACTTTGGCCGACGGCCGTACCTTCCCTGCCCAACTGCTGGCCACCGACGAAACGCTCGACCTGGCCGCGCTTTATATCGCCGCCAACAACCTGCCAACAATTGAGCTGGGCCATTCCAGCCAACTCAAAACGGGGGATTGGGTGGTTGCCGTGGGGCATCCCTGGGGCGTGATCAATGCGGCCAACTGGGGCACGGTCATCGCCGTGGGGCAGCCGCTGGAGCAAAACGGGTATCACGGCGAGCTGGTGCAGCTGGGGATTCAGCTGCGTCCGGGGCATTCAGGCGGGCCGCTGGTGGCTGGCGACGGCCGTCTCGTGGGCATCAACACCATGATCGCTGGCCCCAAAGTCGGCCTCGCCATCCCGGTGGACATCGCCAAAAAGTTTTTGCAGGAAAAGATGGGGAGCGCTGCTTCTGCAGCGTGAACGATAATCGGTAGTCGGTAATCCGTTATCAGTAACCGGATTTTCACCGATTACTGTTCACCGATTACCGATTACCGAAAACTAAAACCAGCGCCCGCCTGCGAAGCGCTGCTCTTGCCAGGGGTCGGCCTCGTTGTGGTAGCCTGCATTCTCCCAGAAGCCCAGCTGGTCGTCGGCGCGGAACTCCAGGGCGCGCAGCCATTTGCCCCCTTTCCACAGGTAAGCCGACTTCGGCTCGCTGCGGTCGGCAAACGCGCCAATGACGCCGCGCAGGGGCCAGCCGTGCTCCACCGTCAGCGGCTTGCCGTCAAAATGGGTAGCCAGCAGAAAATTGTCCTGCATCACCAGCTCGATGGGCGTGTTGGTGGTGTAGCCCACCTCGCAGTGCTGGATAACATACTTCGCTTCCGTCTTCGGCTTAATGAAACCCTCATCCACCAGCGTTTTTAATGAAACGCCTTCCCAATCGGTATCAAATTTGGACCAGCGGGTGACGCAGTGAATGTCCATGGTCACTTTGGTGCGGGGCAGCTTGTTAAACGCGGCCCAATCCCAAACCACTTCTTCCTCAACTGCGCCAAAGACGCGCAAATTCCAGTTAGCCAGATTGGTATTGGGCGTAGGGCCATAATGCAGCACCGGGAATTTTTGCGTCAGCGACTGCCCTGGGGGCAGCCGGTTCATGCTTTTGATCTGCTCTTCCTCTTCACGGCGTCCAAAAACTCGGTTAAACATGGGGGTCTCCTTGATTCATTTACCCGGAAACGCTTTACCGCTTACAAAACGCCTCGCCTTGTGTCATTCCCGCGAAGGCGGGAATCCATTTACCTGGACTCCCGCCTTCGCGGGAGTGACAGAGAAGGTTACAATTTTTGTCCACGACAAGTTTCCAGAGATCTTTTCCAATTCAGTATAGCAAATAGAGTCAGTTTACAAAGCAGTTCTTACGTGCGCCTTACCAGGCTGTAAACGTTTTGTTAGAATTGCCGCAATGGGATCAGGCTCGCTGTACAATCCCAGATTTTGCCCAACTTGAGGAGTATTTCCCTATGGCAACCAGCCAGGCAGCAGTATACCGTGAACGGCCGTTCCTCGCCGTCGCCCTGACTCATTTTTTTGTGGATGTGCTGAACAACGGCCGTAACCTGCTGGTCGCTTTGCTGGCGGTCAGTTTAGGCTTAACCAACGCCCAGGTGGGGCTGGCTCTGCTGCTGTACAACGTCGGCAACGCCCTGTCGCAGCCGCTGTTTGGCTGGCTGGCCGACCGCATCGGCGCGCGACGGTTGGTGGTGGGCGGCCTGGGCTGGATGATAACCTTCTACACCATCGCCGCCCTGGCCGGGGATTGGCTGGCGCTGATTGCCCTGACGGTGGCCAGCGTTGGCTCCGGCGCATTCCACCCCAGCGGCACGATGGTCGCCAGCCGCACCAGCATCACCTACCGCAGCCGGATCACGGCGCTCTTTTTCACCGCCGGACAGTTGGGTCTGTTTATGGGGCCGGTGCTGGCAGGGATGCTGCTGGATTCATACGGCCGTCCCGGCTACATCCTCCTGCCCATTTTGGCCCTCACCGCCCTGGTTAGCGGCTGGCGCTGGCTGCACGATGCGCCACCCACCGCCAAAGTTCCCGCCAAACCAACGTTGGCCCCAAAAGAAAAACTTATCCGCCCGCCCCACTTTTGGCGACGCATCCTCGTGCTGTCCCTCGTCATCTTCACCAGCAGCACCGCCAGCATCGCCGTCATCACCTTCACGCCGGTACTGTTCACCGACCAGGGCTACTCCCCCAGCCTCATCGGCTG
>CAUJGI010000324.1 GCA_963169155.1 Chloroflexota bacterium | reverse complement strand
TCGGATGACAAGGTTGTGCCCGGCTTCACAAATCAGCCATTCATCTGTTTGCCATAGGTGGTGAAGTGATTGTTTGTGGGTGGGTGGTTACCCGGCTGAGGCTGCTTGATTGGCAAAATCCGCCAGGGTTTGTTGGAGCTGAACGGCCGTTATTGGCGCTGCCAATGCCACGTTCCCAACCTGCACCACAGGAATGGTGTAGCGGTATTTGGCAAACAGCTCCGCGTCCTGCGAGATGTCAATTTTGTTAAGCTGGTGCGGAAAATATCGCTGTAGCGCGTCCAACTCGGCTTCAACCTCGTCACACAGGCCGCAGCCTGGTTTGGTAAACAGGGTAACGGTGAGCATCAGGCAGCCAGGGAAGTGGCAACCGTGCCGGCACAAATGGCCAGCAGCAGCACCAGCAGGTAAATATTGGAAGACATGAACAGTCCGCGTGCATGTTGGGTCGATGGCGTGTGGATGAGCTTGAGGTTGCGCCAGAACAAATCGGCCGTCACCCAGGCGACGGGAATGAGGTAGACCCAGCCCAGCACCGGCAGCACCACCAGCAGCAGGCCGCCCAAACCGGTGGGCAGCGTGTGGCTCATCACCCACCAGGCGGCCTGGCGCGGCGAGGTGTGCACCGGCAGCATCGGCACGTCTGATCGGGCATAGTCGTCCTTGTACAGCAGGGCCAGGCTCCAAAAGTGAAACGGCGTCCAGAGGAAGAGCAACAGCGATAGCACCAGCGCGCCGGGATCGTTCCAGTTGCCCACCGCCGCACTGCCGCTCAAAACGGCCGCACTGCCTGCCGCGCCGCCAATGACGATGTTGAGCAGGGTGCGCGGCTTCAGCCAGATGGTGTAGATGGCGACGTAAATAAACGCCCCTAGCAGCAAAAAGAAGGTCAGCGCCGGGTTAAACGGCAGCACGGCCAGCGATGGCACCAGGACCAGGCCAGCCGCCACGTAAGGTACCCACGCCGGTTTGGCGATGGCCCCGGTGACCAACGGCCGTTGTCGGGTACGCCCCATATTGCCGTCGGAGTTGCGCTCCCAATATTGGTTCAGCGCCGAAGCACCCGCCGCTGCCATGCCGCCAGTAAGCCAAAGCAGCCCCAGGCTGCCCGCCCCTGGCCAGCCGCCCGCTGCCAAAAACGCGCCACCTGTCGCCGCCATCAGCAGCAAAAATACGATGCGCAGCTTAAACAGCACCACGATGAGTTGCAGCGTGCTGCGCCAGGAGGGAACAACGGCCGTTACCGTCGCAGGACCACTTTTTTGAGTTGTTTCAGAAAATGACATTCGGTCTCCGAAGGGGGTATATGTTTACTTCCGAGAAATATTGTAACAACATTCACAATCGGGCACAAACCGCCCAAGGAATTTGCTTATGCTGGAAACGGCCGTTAAATTTGGGCAACCATGAGCAGATTTTATCATTCCCTCTATGAACCGGTGAGTGCGTTAACACACGCCTTAGGTGCAGCGGCCGCCTTGCTTGGATCGGGTTGGTTGGTCTGGCAGGTGTGGGGCGAGTGGACCAAGGTGTTTGGTCTGGTCATTTATGGTCTGGGCAGCACCGTGATGTTCCTGTCCAGTACCCTGCTGCACGGCGTCAAACCACGGCCCTGGCTGCATTTTCAGCTGAACCGGCTGGACCACATGGCCATTTTCCTGGTCATTGCCGGGACTTACACACCGATCGTCCTCACCTTTTTCCCGGACGGCTGGCGCTGGCCCGTTTTGCTGACGGTGTGGGTAACGGCCGTTTCTGGCATCCTGTACAAACTGTTTAGCCGCCGCATTCACGGTTTTCTCAACGCCTCTATCTACCTGATTGTGAGTTGGGGTGGGGTGCTCCCGCTAATTTTGGCGGGAAATGCGGCGCGCTGGCTGCCCGCCGCTGGACTGCTGCTGCTGTTGATTGGTGGTCTGATTTACTCGGTGGGTTTTGTGGTTTATTATCGTGAATGGCCGGATCCGTGGCCGGGGCGTTTTGGCCACCATGAAATCTGGCACCTGTTTGTGCTCGGTGGCAGCCTGAGCCATTTTTTGTTCATGCTCTGGCATGTAGTGCCCGCCTGAAACAAAAAAACCACCAGCTTTGCGGCTGGTGGTTCAATAATTCCTTGGTAGAGAGCCATTCTGTTACGTTTAGCTTGGCATTGGTTCGACCCTTTTGACTGCAAGATTGCTCTTCGTCCAGGGAGCCAACTGACCAGAACTTCAGCTGTAATCTTGTTTCGGCCCTCTACACTTTGCAGAATAACGGCCGTTTCTTACAGCCCAACTAAAGCCCATAAAGTAGAGACATTCCTCCTATTATAAGTTGACATAGGCAGATTTTAACTTGACATAGTCTTAAGCCGTGCTAAACTGGCACCAACATGCGCGCAAGATTTCGGCGGACAATACAGCGTGTCCGACAGTTCCTCTTAGCAGTATTTTCTCCCGCCTGGCGATTCTTCGGTCGGCTTGGTTTAGCATTCCGCAATATTCTCACCTGGATTATTTGGAAACCACTATTTTATCTCACCATGCCGGTCTGGCTGCCGCTGCGCTGGATGCTATGGGATACGCTGGTGGCGGCTGCTCCGCCTGTCTGGCGCTTTCTGGGCCGCATGGGGTTGGCCCTGCGCCATTTACTGACTGCCTACCTCTGGCGGTCATTTTTGTTTATGGTCGTACGGCCGTTGCACTGGCTCTATTCCCGACTCCTCAAACCGGCCGTGTTGGGCGTGTACACCTTCGTCAAACGGCAGCTGCAGCGGTTGGTGGCTATGTTGGCCAAACAAACCGAGCCATCGCGTACGCTGCTGCGCCGTCGCCTGTTGTCACGGTGGCGGGTGTTGGTGGCGAGCTGGCGTGTGCTGCGCCGCCGCCCCAAGGTGCCCGCTGCGGCCCTGGTTGCCCCGCCAGCCCCGCGCGAAAATTTGCGCGGGATGCGCACCTTCCGCCTGACCACAGCTATTGCAGCCCTCGCGCTCATCGCGCTGGTGGCGGTGCTGAGCATGCGTGATCCTCAGGTGGACAATACGGCCGTTGCCGATGATCGGCCGTTTGATACGCCCACACCGATTACCATTATTTTGACGCCCACGCCGCTGCCGCCGACGCTCACGCCCATTCCCACCGTGCCGGTGAAATTGACCCCCTGGGCCACCCCCAATCCGCTGGAAGGGGGTGGGGCGGTTATCTTTACGCAGCATGTGGCGGGCAACAGCGACATTTACATTTTGCCGGTTGGTCAGGCCGAACCTATCCGCCTTACCAGCCACCCGGCGGAAGATAAAGACGCGGCCTGGTCGCCCGATGGTGCCGAGATTGCATTTGCCTCGCGGCGCGATGGCAATTGGGAACTGTATGTTTACAACATCCCCACCCGCAGCCTGCGGCGGTTAACCAACGATATGGCCTACGATGCTTCGCCGACCTGGTCGCCCGATGGGCAGTGGCTGGCGTATGAATCGTACCAAGGCGGCAATCTAGACATTTATCTGATCAAGTCCGACGGCAGCGAAGGCCCATTCCGGCTGACTGATGCCCCCGCGCCGGATTATGCGCCGGTGTGGTCGCCCGGTGGGCGGCACATTGCTTTTACCAGCCTGCGCAGCGGCAGCCAGGATATTTTTATTCGTCCCCTGGATGCGGGCATTACCGACGTGGCCCAAAACGTGACCCAGACGCCCGATTTGGAAGAAGATGAAGCGTCTTTTTCGTCAGACGGCCGTACCCTGGTCTATGCCGAATACAGCGCCAATTTCCCGGTGATTTATGCCCTGCCGTTGAGCGTCAACCACGAACCGGCCGGTGAGCCGTACGGCGTGGGCCAGCAGGGGCGGTCGCCAGCGTGGTCGCCTGACCGGCGCTCGGTGCTGTCGGTGTATGAACAGAACGGCCGCAGCTTTTTGCTCTCTGGCAGTTTGGAGGCGTGGAACGTGGCGCCGCAGATGTTTGTGAGCAACGGCCGTATTGATGATCCCTCGTGGACGGCCGTTCGTTTGACGCCTGAACTCAACAACAGCTTGCAAAACATCGATAGGCTGGCGCAGGGCGATCCAATTTACCTGGAGGCGGTGGCGGAACCGGTTGAAGGGCAGCCGCCGCTGGTACTCTATCCCCTCACCGTTAACGCCCCCGCGCCGTATTTGAGCGATGCCGTTGACCAATCCTTTGCCGCGCTGCGCCAGCGAGTGCTGGCTGAAGCGGGCTGGGATTTTCTGGGCCAGCTAGATGGCATGTTTGAAGCGTTAAATGCCCGGCCACTGCCGGGCCAACCGGCCCAATCCTGGAACAAGGCGGGCCGCGCTTTTGACTTTTATTTCCGCGAGGCGTTGGGTTTTGAACCGCGCGTGGAGCTGGTGAAGCTGGAGATCCAGGGCGAAATTTACTGGCGGGTGTATGTGAAAACGGCCGCTCAAGACGGCAGCCAGGGTGAACCCCTGCGCACCGTTACCTGGGATTTGCAGGCCCGCAGTGGTGATGACCCCAGCTACTACGAGCAGGGCGGTAAGTGGCGCGAAAGTATCCCCAGCGGTTATTACATCGACTTTACCGCGCTGGCGGCGGATTATGGCTGGCAGTGGACGCCCTCCAACAGCCGCTGGCGCACCTATTTCCCCGATATTCGCTTCTGGCACTACGAAAAACGCGACGGTTTAACCTGGGAAGCCGCCATGCGGCAGCTTTACACCGATGATGAACTGGTGCCTTATCTGGTACGGCCGTAAATCCCCTATCATTGCCTTTGTTTTGTTGAGCGGGCTGCTGGCGAGCTGCGGCCGCGAGTCGTTTGCGCCACCGACGCTGGTGCCTGTTCTCTCCCTACCACCGGCACAACAAACCGAAATTGCGGTCACCGCCGAATCTGAAGCGGCCGGTCGTGTTTCGTCTGGCGGTCGTACGCCGGGCACCAGTCTGGCCAGCAGCAGCTTGCCCACACCCGCCGGTGTGGGCATCCGCCCCGACGAGGCGCAGCAGCTGTGGGTGCCCGACGCTGGCCCAGAACCGCCGGAAGGGTGGCGCCCGCCGCCGTACGATGTGCCGCTGTCTTTCCACTACGACGATCATTACTGGCTGGCACGGCCGTTGCCCTCTGGCAGCCGCAACTATGACCTGGAATGGTACCCCTACGGCAACGACGTGCAGCTGCCAGACATGCCCTCGTACCGCATTCATCACGGCCTGGACTTTCCCAACGAGACGGGCACGCCGGTGCTGGCCGCCAGCAGCGGTACCGTGGTGTTTGCCGGGCCGCTGCCCAGCCCACTCAACGGCGTTAATTACTACGGCAATACGGTTATTATCCAGCACGATTGGCAGTGGTTGGGCCAGGACGTGTTTACGCTGTACGCCCACACGCTGGAGCTGTTTGTGCAGGAGGGGGACGCGGTGGAACAGGGGCAGCTGATTGCCGGGGTGGGCAGTTCGGGTGAAGTGAGCGGGCCGCATCTTCATTTTGAAGTTCGTGTAGGCACCAACAATTACCACGATACGCGCAACCCGGCACTGTGGTTGGCTCCGTTTGAAGGGTGGGGGACGCTGGCTGGCCGCTTTGTCGACAAAAACAACCAGTTTATTTCGGGTGCGGCCATGACGCTGCTGCCGCTGAACGTGGATACGGCCGTACGCAAACAGCGCACCTATTCCCTTGTTGTCAAATCGGATGAAATATGGCAGGAGAATTTCGTCTTTGGTGATTTGCCCTCCGGGCGCTACCGCCTGACGATTGATATGAACGATGGAGTGCATATTTACGAACGGGAATTGGAAATCTTTCCCGGCCAGACCAGCTTTGAGATTATCTCCGCCACGTTTGAATTTACCCCCACCGCCACACCGATTTCCATCGATACACCGCTGCCCGGCGACCAGACAGGGCCACTCCCCGAAGGTTAGGGAGCGTCGCGGAATCAGATTGGTCCAATCTCAAAGATTGGACCAATCTTGGCGTTCAAATTTTGGGCGCTCACTTAATGCAAAATTTCGTTCCGGTTCGGCTGGCTGCCCGAATCCAACACAAACTTGATGTGCTGCACCAGCTGGATGGGCGTCAAATCCTTGCCAATAAAGCCTTCCGCGCCCAGGGCGATGGCTTTGGCCTCGTTTTGTGGCGTGTCGTAGGCGGTGACAAAAATGATGGGGATGGTGGTGAACTCGCGCAGCCGGTGATACAGCTCCCAACCGTCAATCTCTGGCATCATTAAATCGACCAGGATGAGGTCTGGCATGCCTTCGCGGGCTTTGTCCAGCCCCTCCAAACCGCTGTAGGCGACCTCGGTTTCATACCCGGCCAGGTGAACCATCTCTTGCATGAGTTTTACCATTTGCGGATTGTCATCCACGACAAGAATTACCGGCATTTTCCTCGACTTCCTCTAAAAATTGGCCCACACTGGACGCCGTTTTTGGTTTGCAGAAAGGTGTGACCGGGGCCGGGTTGTGTGCGGCAACGGCCGTTGCTTAAACCATAAACTGCTCAAGCCAATCCGTCAAGTACCGGCAAAAGTTGACATAATATATTGACACCTTTTCTGAACTTATGCTAAAATTTTGCCATGTTTTCAGCAGGCAGGTTTAGCAATCTAAAGCGGGATGGACAACGCTACGGCCGTTTTTTAGCCGTGGGTTTAATGCTGGCCGTTGTGCTGATGCTGCTGAGCCCGCCCCACACCCAGGCAGCCGGGCGGCCTGGGCTGCATCGTTCCACCAACGGACCTGAAGCCGTTTTGCTTTCCCCCATGTGGGGCCCCGCCATTCGTCAATGGTCAACCTACATTGGCGTTTTGGCCCGCGCCCACGGACTTGACCCAGATTTTATCGCCGCAGTGGTGCAAGAAGAGTCAAACGGCCGTCTCGATGGCGTGAGCTCCATGGGCGCCGTGGGGTTGATGGGCGTCATGCCCCAGGGGCCGGGCCTGGAGTGGCGCCCCACCACCGAAGAACTGTTGAACCCGTCGGTGAATTTGCGCTGGGGGGTGGCGATTCTGGCTGAGGTGGTGCGGCAGGCCGGTGGCGACCTGGCGTCGGCGTTGGCGGCATACAGCGGCGGCTGGGCGTATGCCAGCAGCCTTGTGCCCCAGGCCTACGCGGAGGCTGTGTTAGACAACTATGCCCGCGCGGTGCTTATCCGCAGCGGGATTTCGCCTGATATTGCCGCCCAGTGGACGATTGCTGTAGAGATTAACAAAGGATATGTACCGACTGAACCGCTGCTGGTGCTCGGTTCACAGCCGATTTCTGGGCTGTATACCTATGCCCCGCACCGCGTTTATGACTATGTGGATGAATTCGGCCGTTCGTTTTACATCGACGGGTATGCTGTGCCGGTGGCACTGGTGGTTCCGGCCAGCCCGGACCCCAGCAGCACAAGCTTTGGCCGTGGCGATGAGATTGAACTGCATTTACAGGCCCGCCTCAATGAGGATGGCGTGAAGATTGATACGAGTAATCCCCGCATTATTCTGGCCTGTTTGCCCAGCTTAAGTCGTCTGCGCGGTATTGCCAGCACGCGCTGGTTTGCCCCTTCCAGCTGCCCCTCCTGGCACCGTTGAGCCAACTAAATAGGACAAACGTCATCGTTTCTGGTTGGCTGATTCCCTTTACCATTTAGTCAAACAGTTGGGCTTATTGCTGAGCCACTGAGAAATTAGCTTATTGTTCAACAGCCGGTTCCCTGGGATAAGTGCCCATTCTCCAATAAGTTTACGGAATTGGCGATTGGGCTTAAAGTAACCGCTGGGTTCCGTAACCACTTCTATAATTCCGAACGGCTACGAAACGGCCGTTTTTTATTTTTCTGACTCATTGATTGATTATGCCTACACCTTTTATGCATCTGCACACGGCAGAACAAATTTACGCGCTGGCTGGGTCCACAGGGAACGGCCGTTTGCAAGCCACATTAGCTGCGGAATGGCCCGCCTTTTACCTGGGCAGCGTTGCCCCCGATGTCAATGCCATTTCTACATTGCCCCGCCGGGACACGCATTTTTACCGCATGCCGCCCGACGAGGCGGAAATGGCGTACCCTACCATGCTGGCCCGCTACCCACAGCTCAACAACGTTGCCCAGATGCCGCCCGCCCAGGCCATGTTTGTGGCCGCTTACAGCGCCCATCTGCTGTTAGACCTTGTCTGGCTGCGCCAGATTGTGTACCCGTTTTTCTACCTGCCTAAACATTTGGGCGACCGTCAGCAGCGCGAGCTAACCCACTTTATTTTGCTCACCTACCTGGACACCATTGCTTTGCAGGCGCTGCCAGAAACGGCCGAATCCACCCTCGCCGCCGCCCATTCCCAGCAGTGGTCCCCGTTTATTGCTGACGCTATTTTGGTTGATTGGCAAAATATGCTGGTCGAGCAGCTGGCCCCCGGTGCGCCGGTAAAAACCATCGAAATTTATGCGGGACGGCTGGGCATGTCGGCGGCGGCATTTGCCGCCAATTTGCAGGACCCGGATTGGATGCGCGCCCAGGTGTTCGACAAGATACCAGTGGCCGAGGTGCAAGCTATTTTGCAGCAGGCTGTGGCCCCAAGTTTAGAACTGATCATCCACTATCTAAAAATTCCTGTTTGAAGGACGAGTTAACCAATGACCCACATTCCCACTCTTTCCCCCGTTCGCGATACGGTACAGGCCCGTTTCCCTGACGGCCGTGCTTTTAATGCCCCGCCCGGCACGACGCTGGAAGCGTTTTTCAAGGCCGCCCAGCCGGAAACCAACGGCCTGATTGTGGCGGCGCTGAAAAACGGCCGTCTCCGTGAACTCTCCCATCCCCTCACCGAAGATGCCATCCTGGTGCCCGTTACTGCCACCGATTCAGATGGCAGCCGCATTTACCGGCGTTCCCTCAGCTTTTTGATGATTGCCGCTGCTGCCGAGATCTGGCCGGAGCGTACCATCACCATTCAGCACTCGCTGCCGTTTGGCGGTTATTACTGCGAATGTGATGACGTGACTTGTTTTGATGCGGACTATCTGCCCGAACTGAAGGCGCGGATGCAGGCGCTGGTTGATGCCGATCTGCCCATTCACCAGGTGCGCATGCCGCTGGAGGAGGCGTTAGCCATCTTTCGCCAGAGCGGCGACCTGGAAAAGGCCAATCTGTTTGCCAAACGCCGCAAAGATTACCTGACGATGTACGAGCTAAACGGGGTGCGCGATTATTTCCACGGGTTTATGGTGCCGCGCACCAGTTACCTGGAGCATTTTGATTTACGGCCGTACAAAGATGGCTTCATTTTGCAGTTCCCCCGCCGCCACGAACCAAACTTGCTGCAGCCGTTTGAAGACGAGCCACGCCTGGTGCGTGTTTTCCAGGAGTACGACGATTGGCTGCGTATCATCGGCCTGCCCAGCGTGGCGTCGTTGAACAGTGCGTTGGAAAACGGCCGTATGCAGCAAACCATCCTCGTCGCTGAAGCGTTTCATCAGCAGCAGCTGGCCCAAATCACTACGGAAATTGCCAGCCGCCGTCATGAAATCAAGACTGTGCTTATTTCCGGGCCGACCTCGGCGGGCAAAACCACCTTCAGTAAACGGCTCGCCATCCAGCTGATGGCCCACGGTATCTTTCCCGTCACCATTGGTATGGACAACTACTTTGTCAATCGGGACATTACCCCGCGTGATGAGAACGGCGACTATGACTTCGAGGCGCTGGAGGCGCTGGACGTGACGCTGTTCCGCGAGCACCTGAAGCTGCTCATGCAGGGTGTGGCCATCGAACAGCCGGTTTACAACTTCCACACCGGCATGCGCGAAAAGGGCAACACGCTGCAAATTGGGCCGGAGCATGTGCTGCTCATCGAAGGCATTCATGGGCTAAATCCAAAGCTGGTGGAGGGCATTCCGCCGGAAGCGATGTACCGCATCTTCATTTCCGCCTTTACCCAGCTGAACCTGGACAAACACAACCGCGTGCCCACCACCGACACCCGCCTGCTGCGCCGCATCGTGCGTGACGCCGCCCATCGCGGCTACTCGGCAGCCGACACGATTGCCCGCTGGCCCAGCGTGCGCCGTGGTGAAAAGCGGCACATTTTTCCGTTTCAGAACAATGCCAACGTCTTTTTTAATTCGGCCCTGGTGTACGAACTATCGGCGTTGAAGCGGCTGGCGGAGCCGCTGCTGCTGCAGGTGGAGCCAGGCACGCCGGAGCGCATCGAAGCCAACCGACTGCTGGCCTTTTTGCAATGGTTTGATCCGATTCCCGAGGACGGCCTGGAAATGGTTGCCAGCGACTCCATTTTGCGCGAATTTATCGGGGGGTCGATTTTGGAGTAGTTCGAGCTGTGGCGGAGTTAGGGTGACGGGGTGACAAGGTGAAGGGGTAGACAGGGTGAAGGGGATCACGTTTCACGCCAAGCCCTCGAAGTTCCGAGGTATCAAGTTATGAGACGCTTAGGTTAGAGACGATGAGGCGAAACAGGGCGAAGAGGTCCAGCAGCACCAGCGCCGTGCCCATGCCCAGCGGAAAGTAATTCACCAGCAACGGCCGTTCTCGCCGAAACGGCCGTTCCACTAGCAGCAGCCACGTGCCCAACCCCAGCGAAAACCCCAG